>NZ_JBYTEG010000020.1:0-139712 GCF_058792255.1 Cupriavidus sp. CPT47-8839-RL05A
ATCGACACGCCGAGGTCATTGACCACCACCTTGGCGCCGGCGGCGGCCAGTGCCAGCGCGATGCCGCGCCCGATTCCGCCACCGGCGCCCGTTACCAGCGCCACCTTGCCTTGCATGGATCCACTCATTTTGCTGCTCCTGAACATAAGAATTGATGGTTTCACGCGCTGCGAGCGCCGCGGGCCTATTCCGGCCGGATCCCGGCTTTGGCGGCCACGCCGCGCCACAGCGCGAGGTCGCGCGTGATGTGCTCGGTCAGCTCCGCGGGCCCGGTCAGCATGGGCTCATAGCCGGCCTTGCGGATGCTTTCTTCGTAGGCCTTGTCGCGGCCGAGCGCAAGGTTGGCCCGGGTGAGTGTGTCCACCACCGTGCGCGGCAGGTTGGGCGGCCCCAGCACGGCAAACCAGCCACTCATGCTGTAGTGCCTGATGCCGGCTTCGGCCATGGTCGGCACGTCGGGCAGCGCCGGGCTGCGGCGGGCCGACGTCACGGCCAGCGCCCTTACGGTGCCGCCGCGGATCTGTCCCACCGCGGTGCCGGTAGCGTCGAACATGAAGTCGATCTTGCCGCCGAGCAGGTCGGTGGTCGCCTGCGCGCTGCCCTTGTAGGGCACATGCAGCATGGTGGTGCCGGACATCTGCGCCAGCAGTTCGGCACACAGATGGTTGGACGCGCCGATGCCGGCGGAGCCGTAGGTAATGCCGTTGCGCTTCGCTGCGGTGCGTGTCAGGTCGGCAACGCTGCGCACCGGTGAGCCGGCTTTCACCAGCAGGACGTTGGCATAGTCGCTGACCAGACCGATCGGGGTGAAGCTCTTCACGGGATCATAGCCAACCGCCTTTTGCACCACTGGCACCATCGTCATCATCGGACTGGTGACAAAGATCAGCGTATAGCCGTCGGGATCCGCATGCGTGACCATGTTGGCAGCGATGCCGCCGGTGGCGCCGGCGCGGTTATCGACGATCACCGGCTGCTTGAGGATCTCGCCCAGGCGCGCGGCGTAGCTGCGGGCGGCTACGTCGGTGGGGCCGCCGGCGCCAAAGCCGACCATCAGGCGGATCGGGCGTGAGGGGTAGGCTTGCGCGTGGCTGGCCGTCGCCGCCGCGGCGAGCATCAGCCCGGTGAAGAGTGCTTTCAGTTTCATTGTGTCTCCTGTTGACGGGTGTGTGGTGACGTCAGCGGATTGCCCCCGCCGCGCGCATGCCCCCGATCTCTTCCTGCGCATAGCCCACCGCCAGCAGGATCGCGTCGGTGTGCTCGCCAAGCATGGGCGCGCGCTGGCGCACCGCGCCGGGGGTGGCGCTGAGCTTGATCGGCACGCCGGCGATCTTGACCGGCGTGGCCGAGCCCGGCTGCTCAACGTCGACCAGCATTTCGCGCACACGGTAGTGCGGGTCCGAGAAGATCTCCGCCGAGGTGTAGACCGGACCGAACGGCACCTTGCCGCCCAGGCACTGTGCGATCTCCTCCTTGGTGCGCGCCGTGCTGAAGGCCTCGATGGCGTCAATCACTTGCTGCGCGTTGCGCACGCGCGCGGCGTTGGTGGCGAAGCACTCGTCGGTGGCCATGTCGGGCCGGCCGATGGCATGGGCCAGCCTGGCCCAGAAGGCGTCGGTGGCGCAGGCGATCGAGACATGGCCATCGCGGGCGCGGAACAGGCCGAACGGGCACAGCAGGGGGTGGCGGTTGCCTTCCGGCGCAGGCACGGTGCCGGTGTAGGAGGTCTGGTAGACGATGCGCTCGCACATGGCCAGCACGGCGTCCGTCATGGCCACGTCGACGAACTGGCCTGCGCCGGACTCGCGGGCGCGATGCACCGCGGCCAGGATGCCGATGCACAGCATCAGCGCCGGCACGGTGTCACCCACGCCGGGGCCGATCTTGGTGGGCGTATCGCGGTCCGGGCCGGTGATTCCCATCATGCCGCCCATGGCCTGCGAGACCACGTCATAGGCCGGCCATTGCGCATAGGGGCTTGCGCCGCTGCGCGGATCGCCGAAGCCGCGCACGGTGCCGTAGACCAGGCGCGGATTGGTCTCGCGCAGGGTCTCATAGGCCAGCCCTAGGCGCTCCATCACGCCGGCGCGGAAGTTCTCGACCACGATGTCGGCGCGGTCGATCAGCTTGCGCACGATCTCGCGGCCCGCCTCGGTCTTCAGGTCGACGGCGATCGATTGCTTGTTGCGGTTCACGCTCTGGAAATAGCCGCCAAAGTCGCGCAGCGTGTCGTCGGCGCAGAAGGGGCCGGTGACGCGCGTGCCGTCGCCGGTCATGGCTTCGACCTTGATGACTTCGGCACCGTGGTCGGCCAGCACCTGCGTGCAGAACGGGCCGGCCAGCATCTGGGTGAGGTCTACCACGCGCAGGCCGGCGAGGGCGCCAGCGGGCTTGGAAGCGGACGGTTGTGATTGCTGCATGCTTGACTCCGAGGGGTGGCTCAGGCGGAGGCGCCGGCCATGAAAGCGTGGATGCGGGGATACAGCGCGGCAGCCGGCAGCGCATCGAGTTCCTCGACGAAGGTCCACAGCGCTTCCGCTTGTGCCGCGCCGACCAGGGCCGCGGCCTTGGTCCTGAGCTTGGCGGCCTTGTGCGCGAAAGGCATCGGATCGCTCAGTTCGACGTGTGTGGTGTGGACGTTGCTGGCGCGCGTGTCGACGCGCGCGTGGCAGGCCGTGTCGGCAATCGCCGGATCGGCTTCGATGATCACGCGGCGGGCGAGGCCGAGCAGCATGGGGTCTTCGCAGCGCGCGTCGGCAAATGAATCGAGCGCAGCGGTGTCGATGCCGGCCAGTATCATCGCCGCGGTCAGCGACAGGCTGAACTTGGCTTCCAGGCCGGTGCGCGGCCGTTCGATGCAGCAGACCGGCAGCCACTGCGGGTCGATGCGCAGCGTGACCCGTTCGATGTCCTGCGCATGCAAGGCGTGGTCCGCGCGCAGCGCCAGCAGCGCCTCCAGGGCAGGGTGGGTGCCGTGGCAACAGGCGTGGAACTTGTATTGCACATCGGCAAAACGGAAGACGTCCGGCAATCCGTCGAAGGGGGCAGCCACGTTGCCTTCGCGCGCGCCGTGCGTGGCCGCAAAGCCGCCGGCGCACTCGATTGCGTCGGGACGCGAAATGAAGCCGAGGGCCGCAAGCGTGGCCGCCTCGACCCCACTGGATGCAGCCATGCCGGCATGGAAGGGCTTGCTCATGGTGCCGAACTGGCATTTGAGGCCGCTCGCCCGGGTGGCGGCCAGGCCAAATGCGTAGCCAGCCTGCGCCGCATCGAGCCCGAGCAGGCGCGCGCTTGCCGCCATGGCGCCAAAGGCGCCCGAGGTGGCGGTCTGGTGGAAGCCGGCGTTGTAGTGCGGCCGGCCCAGCCACCCGCCCACGCGGCAGGTCACCTCGACGCCGGTCAGGAAGGCTTCCAGCACGGCCTTGCCGTCAGCCTGCTGTTGCTCGCCGAGCGCCAGCGCGGCGGGCAACACGGCGACGGTCGGGTGCCCGACAAAGTCGAAGTGGGTGTCGTCGTAGTCCAGTGCATGCGAGACCGCGCCATTGAGCAGCGCCGCTGCGCGCGCCGGCACACGTTCGGCCATGCCGAAGGCGCTGGCCCGCGGGGCGCCGGCTTCGCCCCGGACCAGCCCGCGCACCGCCTGACTGACGGGCTCGCTGGCGCCGGCCAGCGCCACCGCGAAGAAGTCATAGACTGACAGGCGGGCAATGCCGAGCGCCTGCTCGGGAAAGCGCAATGCGCGGTCGACCGCGAAACGCGCCGCCTGCCGGCTGATGCCGGCGCCGGCAAGATCCGTCGATGGCGTGGAGGCGTGCATGGTCAGGCTCCGGCGTTCAGGCTTCGACCTTGCCCAGCATCGCATCGGAGATGATGCGCATCTGGATCTCGGAGGTCCCCTCGAAGATCTTGGTCAGGCGTGCATCGCGCCAGTAGCGCTCGGCCGCGAAGTGCGTGGTGTAGCCGGCGCCGCCGTGGACCTGCAGGCCTTCGCTGGTGACGCGCTCCGACATCTCGCTGGCGAACAGCTTGACCATGGCCGCTTCGGTGGAGCAGCGCTGGCCGTCGTCGATCTGCTCGCACACGGCGTAGAGCAGCGCGCGCGAGGCTTCGATCTGCGTGGCCATGTCCGCCAGCTTGAAGCGGATCGCCTGGAAGTTGCCGATGGGGTTGCCGAACTGGGCGCGCTCGCGTGCGTACAGGATGGCATCTTCCAGGCTGCCCTGGGCCAGCCCGATCGAGCGCGCGGCGGTGTGGGCGCGGGCGGTTTCCAGGCCGGCTGTGGTCAGGTAGAAGGCTTTGCCTTCCTCGCCGACCATCTTGTCGGCCGGCACGCGGCAGTTGTCGAAAGCCAGCTCCCAGGTGCTCCAGCCGTAGTAGCCGATCTTGGGGATGGGGCTGCCCTTGACACCCTCGGGCAGCTGGCCGCGCGGCTTTTCGATCATGAAGGCGGACAGGCCACGGTGGCGGGCCTTGGGGTCGATCACGGGGTCGGTGCGGCAGACCACCAAGATGAAGTCGGCCTCGTCGGCGAAGGTGCACCAGTACTTGCTGCCGGTAATGACCCAGTCGTCGCCGTCGCGCACGGCGCGGCACGAGATATTGGCCACGTCGGAGCCGGCGTTGGGCTCCGACAGCGAGAATGCGCCGAGGAATTCGCCGCGCGCCATGCGCGGCAGGTAGTCCGCCTTCTTCTCGGGCGACAGGCCCTTGAGCGCGCCGATCAGGCCGTTGCCGCGCGCGATCATGCTGCCCACGCTCATCCAGCCGCGCGACAGCTGCTCGGCCACCAGGCAGTACTCATAGGCGCCCAGGCCCAGGCCGCCGTATTCCTCGGGAATCAGGATGCCGAAGTAGCCCAGTTCGGCCATTTCATCGATCAGCTCGCGCGGGATCTGGCCTTTCTCGGGGTCCAGCTTGTTGGCGATTGGCAGGACGCGGTCCATGGTGAATTGCCTCGCGGCGTCCTGGATCATGCGCCGCTCGTCGGTCAGTTTTTGCACGTTGCGCTCCTTTGGTCGGTTCCTGCGATGTCCGGTATCCGGCTTTATGTACGTACATAGTAAGAGATAAGAGCGCTTGGGTGACAAGTCAAATCGGCCGGGCCACCCGTATTGGGTGGGATAATTTCCCCTAATTTTCCCGGATACCTTCAACCTTCTCCCGATCATTGACAGACGTAGTCGCTCCGTCCATTATGTACGGACATAGTGATAGTGGGAGACGAGATCTTCCGCCAGTCGAGGAGAGAAGGAGCCATGCAGAAGAACCGGAGCGGCAATTTTTTTGAAGACTTCCGCGTGGGCATGCGCATGCGCCACGCCACGCCGCGCACGCTGACCGAAGGCGACCGCAGCCTGTACATCGGCCTGACCGGCAGCCGCGCGGCGCCGGGCACTGCCGACACCAATGCGGCGCAACTCGGGCTGGCGCGCCGGCCGCTGGAAGACCTGCTGGTGTTCAACACTGCGTTCGGCAAGACCGTGCCGGACATCTCGCTCAATGCCGTGGCCAACCTGGGCTATGCCGATGTGCGCTTCCTGGCCCACGTTTATCCGGGCGATACGCTGTCGGTGGAGAGCGAGGTGATCGGCCTGAAGGAGAACTCGAACCGCAAGAGCGGCGTGGTCTATGTGCGCTCTACCGCGCACAACCAGCACGGTGAAGCGGTGCTGACCTGGATTCGCTGGGTCATGGTGCACAAGCGCGACCACGCCGCCGCCTGCGGCGAGGCCGTGTTGCCCGCGACGGGGCCGGTGGTGCCGGCAGCGCGGCTCTGGCATGGCGGCTACGGCCCCGGCGTGCGCGAGATCTGCGCCATGACCGGCGTGCAGGACCTGTGGGAAGACTACGCGGCGGGCGAGCGCCTTGACCACCCCGGCGCGATGACGGTCAACGACAGTGACCATAGCATTGCCACCCGGCTCTACCAGAACACGGCCCGGGCGCATTTCGACGGCTTTGCGATGGCGGCCAGGGGCGGCCAGCGCCTGGTATATGGCGGCCACATCATCTCGCTGTGCAAGGCGCTCTCCTATGACGGCCTGGAGAACGGCCTGTCGATGCTGGCGATCAACGGCGGCAGCCACGTCAATCCCACCTATGCCGGCGACACCATCGCCTGCGCCACCCAGGTGGTGGAAAAGCTCGACCTCGGGCTGGCGCATGTCGGCGCGCTGCGCCTGCGCACCATCGGCATCAAGAACGCAGCAGCCGGCACGGTGGTGTTTCCGCCCGCCGCCGACGGCAAGCCCGCCCATCCGGCCAACGTGGTGCTGGATCTCGACTACACCATCGCCATGCCGCGCCGCGGCCGCTGAGCCGGCTTGCGTACCCATTCCAACATCCGCTTCCAGGAGCCATCCATGACCACCACCCATCCGCGCGACGCGCTGTTTGCCGGCGAGAAATCCTTCCCGGTGCTGGCCGCGTGCGAGCACTTTGCCGGCAGCGAAAAGCTGATCGGCAAGGCTTTCGACCTGCAGATCGAGTACGGCCCCGTCTTTGACGTGACCTGCGATTGCGAAGACGGCGCCGCCGCCGGCCAGGAGCGCGAGCACGCCGCCATGGTGGCGCGCATGATCGCGTCGGAGCGCAACCGCCACGGCCGCGCCGGCGCGCGCATCCACGATCCCGCGCATCCGGCCTGGCGGCAGGACGTCGACATCATCGTGGGCGAGGCCGGCAGCCGCCTGGCCTATCTCACCGTGCCCAAGGCCACCAGCCACCAGCAGGTGGCCGAGGTGATCGGATACATCGGCCAGGCCGCGCGCAAGGCCGGGCTTGGCCGCGAGATCCCGGTCCACGTGCTGGTGGAAACGCACGGCGCGCTGCGCGATGTGTTCCAGATCGCGGCGCTGCCCAATATCGAGGTGCTGGACTTCGGCCTGATGGATTTTGTCAGCGGCCACCACGGCGCCATCCCGGCGGCGGCGATGCGCAGCCCCGGCCAGTTCGAGCACGCGCTGCTGGCGCGCGCCAAGGCCGACATGGTGGCCGCGGCGCTGGCCAACGGTATCGTGCCGGCGCACAACGTCTGCCTGAACCTGAAGGATGCCGAGGTGATCGGCGGCGATGCCACGCGCGCGCGCAACCAGTTTGGCTTCCTGCGCATGTGGAGCATCTATCCGGCGCAGATCCTGCCCATCGTCAATGCCATGCGTCCCGATTTCACCGAGGTGGAGGACGCGGCCGGCATCCTGTGCGCGGCGCAGGACGCGGACTGGGGCCCGATCCAGTACCAGGGCGAGCTGCATGACCGTGCCACCTATCGCTATTTCTGGGGCGTGCTGGAGAAGGCCAAGGTCACCGGCATGATGGTGCCGGCCGAAGCCGACAAGCGCTTCTTCGCGGCCTGAGGCGCGCGGTCCCGGGGTGCCGCCGCTTGCCTTACAATGCGCGGACCCATTTTCATGGAGCGGCCCGGGGCCAGCTCATCGCCATGCGCAACCAACTGAACGACAAGCGGGCGGAAGCACCGGTGGCTCCTGGCGGGGCGGCCTCGACCCGCTATGCCGAGCTGGCCAGCACCCTGGTCCGGGATATCGTCGAGGGCCGCCGCGTGGTCGGCAGCCTGCTGCCGACCGAGCATGAGCTGGCCGGGCAGCATGGGGTCAGCCGCCATACGGTGCGCGCGGCGCTCAAGCTGCTGCAGGACTGGGGCTATATCTCGCGCAAGAAGGCGGTGGGGACCATCGTCGAGAGCGCCAGTCCCGAGGCCTCGTACACTCAGTCGTTCGGCACCGCCGAAGATCTGGTGCGGGTGGCAGCCACCGAGATCCGCAGCATCGAGGCGGTGCACAGCGTCACGCTGGACCGCGCCGAGGCCCGCCTGCTGGAGGCGCCGATCGGCAGCGAATGGCTGCGTTTTTCCGGCACGCGGGTCGATGCACGCAAGGGCAGCACGCCGGTTGCGCACGCCGACATCTACATCGACGCCTCGCTGGCGCACCTGGCCGATACCATCCGCAACAACCCCAAGCTGCTGGTCAGCGCGCTGATCGAACGCGATTGCGGCGTGGCCATCGCCGAGATCCGGCAGGTCATCCACGGCGTGCTGATCGATGGGCGGCTGGCAAGGGTGTTGGGCGCCGAGCCGGGTTCGCCCGGCCTGCGGCTGATCCGCCATTACAAGGACGCGCAGGGCAGGATCCTGGAGATCACCGACACGATCTATCCGGCGGACCGGGTGACCGTGGCGTTCCAGCTCAAGCGCAGCCGGGTGCAGGTCTAGGCCGCGTTGCGGGACGCTGGTGATTGCCTCGGGCGCGCGGCCTCATGCGCGCCAGAATGCGGCATTGCCTGGCGGAACTCCACCGTCTGGCGGTCAGAGTACAGCGCCCGGCTGCATGCCGAGCGCTTGCAGCGCGCGGGTACTGCCGATCAAAAGCCGGGGCTTGCGTTCGAAATTCCCAGTTGGGGGATTCGCAGGTGATGCGCTCATCGCCGGAGGCTGCCGGATTCATCTTCCTTCGCGGCGCTCCTGAATCGCCTGTCCGTGTGACGCAGTGCATACCGCATGCTTGTGGCGGCTACAATCCGCGATGGGACATTTATGAACATGGCAAGAAGGATCGATGACTTACATCGTTGAAGCGGTGGACGAAGCGCTGGGTTTGCTGATGCTGGTGGCCGAGCATCCGTCGCTGGGCGTGACCGAGCTGGCCAGGCGCGCCGGACTGACCAAGGCGCGCGCCTTCCGCCTGCTGACCACGCTGGAGCACCGCGGCCTGATCGCGCGCGAGTCGCCGGCGGCGGTCTACAAGCTCAGCTACAACGCGCTGCTGGTGGGCAATGCCGCGCGCGAGCAGTTCGACCTGGTCAAGCTGGTGGCGCCGCGGCTGGCGGCGATCGGCGCGGCCTGCGGCGAGAACGTGATCGTGCGCGTGCGCGACGGGCTGGAGTCGGTGTGTGTGGCGCGGCATGAGTCGACCCAATCGGTGCGCGTGCATACCGAGATCGGCAACCGCCGGCCGCTGCATGTGGGGGCCTCCGGCAAGCTGCTGCTTGCCTTCGCCGCGCCCGAGGTGCTGGACGCCGTGCTGGCGCACCAGCTGGAACGTTTCACCGCCAAGACCATCATCGAGCCGCAGTCCCTGCGCGACGAGCTTGCGGCGATCCGCGCCGCCGGCTATGCCGTATCGCTCGGCGAGCGCGATGCCGATGCTGTCTCTGCCGCCGCGCCGCTGCGCGACCACAGCGGCGCGGCAGTGGCGTCGCTGAGCATCGCCAGCCCGGCCAGCCGGACCACGCAGGAGGCGCTGGACCGGCATGTGGCGATGGTGGTGGCGGAGGCCGCCGCGCTGTCACGCGCGCTCGGCCATACCGGCGGCTGAATCCGGCTGGGCGCGGGGCAGGACCGCGCAAATCCCCGATATCTCAAAAGCGGCGCTTCGGCGCCGCTTTTTCTTTGCCCGCGCGAATCACAGGGGGTAAACCCTGCTTATCGACAGTGGCCTCGATGTCTTATTCTTCGATACGCGGTATCACTGAATGAAACAATGTTTCGACAAACAAACCAGATCCCCATGTCTCAGCTTGCTGTCCACCTGGCGTCGCGTATTGCGGCTGCCCTGGCCACCCTCGCGCTGCTCGCGGCCGGCCACGCCGCGCATGCCGCCGACCTGCGCATCGGCTACAAGGCCGAGATCAGCGCCGCTGATCCCCATGTGCTGGACGCCGCCGGCCGCAACCTGTGGGGCCACGTGTACGAGACCCTGGTCGGACTGGACAATGCGCTGCGCCCGGTGCCCCAGCTGGCCACGGCATGGCGCCAGCTGGACGATCGCAACTGGGAATTCCAGCTGCGCCCGGACGTGCGCTTCAGCAATGGTGAGCCGTTCACTGCCGAGGACGCACGCTATTCGATCGAGCGCGCCATGAAGCTGCCCGGCGCGCGTACCTTCCGCACCTACCTGAAGTCCGTCGCGGCGGTGGAGGTGACGGGGCCGCTGACGCTGCGCGTGCGCACGCGCTCGCCCAACCCGGTGCTGCCGCAGAACATCGGCATGGTGGCGATGCTGCCGCGCTCGCTGGGCAAGTCCGTGCGCGAGGCCGACTTTGCCCATGGCAGTGCCAGCATCGGCACCGGCCCTTACCGGCTGGTGGCCTGGGAGCACGGCCAGCAGCTGACGCTGGCGCGCAATCCGGGCTACTGGGGCGCACCGCAGCCTTGGCAGCGGGTGGTGTTCCAGTTCATCCCGAAGGAGCCGGCGCGGGCCTCGGCGCTGCTGTCGGGGCAGGTGGATGTGATCGACGCCTCGTCGGCCAGCATCGCCGAAGCCTTTGCGCGCACCAACGGCCGTATCCGCACCGTATCGGCGACCTCGTACATGCTGAATTACCTGCAGCTGGACCAGGCGCGCGCGGTGTCGCCTTATGTGCAGGACAACGCGGGCCAGCCGCTGGCGGCCAATCCGTTGCGCGATGCCCGGGTGCGCCAGGCCATCAGCCTGGCCATCGACCGCGACCTGATCGCG
The DNA here is from genome assembly GCF_058792255.1 of Cupriavidus sp. CPT47-8839-RL05A. Lineage (NCBI taxonomy): Bacteria > Pseudomonadati > Pseudomonadota > Betaproteobacteria > Burkholderiales > Burkholderiaceae > Cupriavidus > Cupriavidus sp. CPT47-8839-RL05A. Next base: position 10,476 of record NZ_JBYTEG010000020.1, read on the forward strand.
GCGCGCGTGACCAGGGGCGATTCCGTGCCGGCCGGGCAGATGGTGCCGCAGGGCTTCTTCGGCTTTGCCCCGGCGGTGCCGGCGCCGCGTGCCGATGCCGCGCGGGTGCGCCGCCTGCTGGCCGAGGCCGGCTATCCCGAGGGCTTCCGCCTGACGCTGCATTGCCCCAACGACCGCTACCTGAACGACGCCAAGACCTGCGAGGCGGTGGGGCAGATGCTGACCCGCGCCGGCATCCGCACCGAGGTGCGCACGCTGCCGTATTCGGTCTACATCACCCGCGCCACCTCGGGCGGCGAGGGCGGCAAGCCTGAGTTCAGCGCCTTCCTGCTGGGCATCGGCGCGGTCAGCGGCGATTCACTGGAGCCGCTGGTGGCGGTGGCGCATGCGCAGGACAAGGCCGCCGGGCTGGGCGCCAACAACCGCAGCGGCTATGCCAACGCGGCAGTGGATGCGCTGATCGAGGAATCGATGCATACCATGGCGCCGGCGCCGCGCGACCAGGTGCAGCAGCGCGCGGCCGAGCAGCTGGCCGCCGACGCGGGCATCGTGCCGCTGCATCACCTGCGCGCCGCGTGGGCCTATCGCGACGGGCTCGCGGTGCAGCCGCGCAGCGACGGCTTCACCTATGCCAGCAATATCCGCCCGGCGCCGCCCGCCGCCCCGCAACGCTGACCCGCGCCACGGACTCTCCCGCCCTTAACCATCATGTTCGAAACCCTTCTCAAACGGCTGCTGCAGAGCCTTGCGGTGCTGTGGATCATGTCGGTGCTGACCTTCTGCGCGGTCAACCTGATCGGCGACCCGGTGCACCTGCTGGTCAGCCCCACCGCCACCGAGCAGGAAATCACCGAGGCGCGCCACGCGCTCGGCCTGGACCTGCCCATGCCGCAGCAATACCTGCGCTTCCTGCAGGGCGCCCTGCACGGCGACCTGGGCGATTCCTTCATCTACAACCGGCCGGCGATCGAGCTGATCGTCAGCCGCGTGCCGGCCACGCTGGAACTGGCCGTGACGGCGCTGCTGCTGTCGCTGGGCATCGGCATCCCGATGGGCGTGTTTGCGGGCCTCAAGCCGCATAGCCGGCTGGCGCGGATGCTGATGGCGTGCTCGCTCGGCGGCGTGATCATGCCGACCTTCTGGATCGGCATGATCGGCATCCTGGTGTTCTCGGTGAACCTGGGCTGGCTGCCTTCGGGCGGGCGCGGGCCGGTCAGCACGGTGCTGGGCGTGCCGCTGTCGGTGACCAGTTGGGAAGGCATGCGCTTTCTGCTGCTGCCGGCGCTGACGCTGTCGCTGTTCAAGATCTCGCTGGTCGCGCGCCTCACCGAGGCCGGCACGCGCGAAGTGGCCGGCCAGGAGTACATCAAGTTTGCCCGCGCCAAGGGCGTGGGCGGCGCGCGGCTGGTGCTGCGCCACGTGGTGCCCAATGTGCTGATCCCGATCGTCACCGTGGTCGGCCTGGAGTTCGGCCACCTGATCGCGTTCTCGGTGGTGACCGAGTCGGTGTTCTCCTGGCCCGGCATGGGCAAGCTGATCATCGATTCGGTGCTGGCGCTGGACCGCCCGGTGGTGGTGGCCTACCTGCTGGTCACGCTGGTGCTGTTCGTGGTGCTGAACCTGGTGGTCGACCTGCTCTACGTGGTGCTGGACCCGCGCCTGCGGCACAAGCCGGCCTAGACCCCGCGTCCGCTGCCGCTTTTCTCCCTCCAAAATAACGAGACTGAACCGATGTCCCTGCCTGTATCTGAAGCCGACACCGCCGTGCCCGCGCTTGCGCCGGCCGCGGCGGAACCGGCGCCTGCCGCCGCGCCGCCTGCGGCACGGCCCTCGCTGCTGCGGCGCTTTTGCGCCAAGCGCGTCTCTGCCGCCGCGCTGGCATTGCTGGTGGCGCTGCTGCTGGTGGCCGCGCTGGCCCACGTGATCAGCCCGCAGAATCCCTATGACCTCGCCACGGTTTCGGTGATCGATTCCGAACTGCCGCCGGGCAGCATCGGCTACGAAGGCCAGCCGCACTACTGGCTGGGCACCGACGGCGCCGGGCGCGACCTGCTCAGCGCCATCTTCTATGGCATCCGCATCAGCGTGGGCGTGGGCGTGATCAGCGCGGTGGTGGCGCTGATGGTGGGTAGCGCCGTGGGCCTGGCCGCGGCGTACTTCGGCGGGGTGGCGGATGCCGCCATCATGCGCGTGGTCGACCTGCAGCTGAGCCTGCCCGCGGTGCTGGTGGCGCTGATCCTGCTGGCGGTGCTGGGGCAGGGCGTGGACAAGACCCTGCTGGCGCTGGTGATCGTGCAGTGGGCCTACTTTGCCCGCACCGTGCGCGGCGCGGCGCAGGTGGAGCGGCGCAAGGAATATGTCGAGGCCGCGCTTGGCCAGGGGCTGCCGGCGCTGCGCGTGATGTTCCGCCATATCCTGCCCAACTGCATGGCGCCGCTGGTGGTGACCGGCACGCTGCAGATCGCGCATGCGATCACGCTGGAGGCCACCATGAGCTTCCTCGGCATCGGGCTGCCGCGCACGCAGCCGTCGCTGGGCATGCTGATCGCCAATGGCTTCGAATACATGCTGTCGAACAAGTACTGGATCAGCATCTTCCCGGGCGTGGCCCTGGTGCTGCTGATCGGCTCGATCAACCTGGTGGGCGACCGCCTGCGCCGCGTGCTCAATCCGCGGCTGGAAGGGTAAGGAGCCCGGCATGGCACTACTGGAAGTTACCGGCCTGAGCACCAGCTTCGCGTTCGCGCGCGGGGCCGTGAAGGCGGTGGATGGCGTGTCGTTCGCGCTGGAGCCGGGCGAAATTCTCGGCATCGTCGGCGAGTCCGGCTCGGGCAAGTCGGTGACGGCGTTTTCGCTGATGAACCTGCTGGACCCGCCCGGGCGCGTCACTGGCGGTTCGGTGCGCTTCAAGGGGCAGCAGCTGCTGGCGTGTTCGCCGCGCCAGTGGCAGGCGCTGCGCGGCGACCGCATCGCGATGGTGTTCCAGGACCCGATGATGTCGCTCAACCCGGTGATGCGCGTGGGCGACCAGCTGGTCGAGACCGTGCTGGTGCATCACCGCCGCACCCGCGCGCAAGCGCACGCGCAGGCAGTCGACGCGCTCACGCGCGTGGGCATCCCGGCGCCGGAGGAGCGCATGCGCGCCTATCCGCATGAGCTGTCGGGAGGCATGCGCCAGCGCGTGGCAATCGCCAATGCGCTGATCAACCGCCCGGACCTGATCATTGCCGATGAGCCCACCACCGCGCTGGACGTCACCATCCAGGCGCAGATCCTCTACGAGATGAAGCAGCTGGTGCGCGAGACCGGTGCCGCCGCGATCTGGATCAGCCATGACCTGGCCGTGGTCAAGGACCTGGTCGACCGCGTCTGCGTGATGTACGCGGGCAGGGTGGTGGAGCAGGGCCCGGTCGCCGACCTGATCGAGCGGCCGCTGCATCCGTACACGCGCGGGCTGCTGGATTCGCTGCCCACGCCGGAGATGCGCGGCGCAACCCTGCGCGCGATTCCGGGCGCGGCCCCGGCGCTGGCCGCGCTGCCACCGGGCTGCGCCTTTGCGCCGCGCTGCCAGCGCGCGCAGGACGCATGCCGCCAGGCGCCCGCCGAAACCACTGTGCGCGGCCGGACGCTGCGCTGCTTTTATCCCCTGGAGGTGGCATGACAGTCATGCTCGAAGCGCGCAACCTGCAGAAACGCTTCTCCATGAAGCCCGGCCTGCTGGGACGCATGGCCGGAAAGCCAGTGCAGGCGGTGCATGCCGTCAATGATGTCTCGCTGCAGGTGAAGAAGGGCGAGGTGCTGGGCGTTGTCGGCGAGTCCGGCTGCGGCAAGTCGACGCTGGGCCGCATGCTGGCGGGGCTGCTGCCGCAGACGGGCGGCGAGATTGCGTGGGAAGGCAAGCGCGCCGATATCGCGTCCGCCGGCTATCACCGCGCCGTGCAGATGGTGTTTCAGAACCCCTATGCCTCGCTCAACCCACGGCTGCGTATCGGCCAGGCCATTACCGAAGGCGCGGTCTATCACGGCATGGTCAAGCGTGCGCGCGCGGCGTCGTTCGCCGGCGATCTGCTGCAGCAGGTGGGGCTTGATCCCAGCTATGCCGAGCGCTTTCCGCATGAATTCTCCGGCGGCCAGCGCCAGCGCGTGGCCATTGCCCGCGCACTGGCGCTGCGCCCGCGCCTGCTGATCTGCGACGAGGCCGTGTCCGCGCTCGACGTCTCGGTGCAGGCGCAGATCATCAACCTGTTCATGCAGCTGCGGCGCGAGCACGAACTGACCTATGTCTTCATCAGCCACAACCTGGCGGTGGTGGAGCATATGTCGGACCGCGTGGTGATCATGTACCTGGGCCGCATCGTCGAGAGCGGCGCTGCGCGCGACGTGTTCGCTGCGCCCAACCATCCCTATACCCGTGCCCTGCTGGCCGACGCGCCGCGCCTGGGCGCCAGCCCGCCCGCGCACCAGCCGATCCGCGGCGAACTGCCCAGCCCGCTGGCGCCGCCCACGGGCTGTGCCTTCCATCCGCGCTGCCCGCATGCGAGCGCGCGTTGCGCGGCCGAAGTGCCGGTGCTGCGCGATATCGGTGGGCGGCTGTCCGCCTGCCACTTGAATGACTAGATAGCCGCCGCCCGGCCGGCCCACGCTCCCCCTGTGCATCGATGCCATCCCGCCGCGCGCGCGGCGGGCGGGGAGCGTGCGCGCTGCGCGGACAGACAACGCGGCAGTTGGGATCACCCGAGGGGGAATTGTGCGTTGGCACACAACAAGAGAGGGAGCAGAAGCATGAAGGGTATCCAGACCAAGAGCGCGCTCGCACGCGCCTGCATCGGCGGCGCGCTGGCGCTGCTGTCGGCGGCGGCCGACGCATCGGTGACGCTGTATGGCCGCCTCGACACCGATATCGAATACCAGAAGGGGCCGGACGGCCGCGCCACGCAGATGGTCGACAACGCCTCGCGCTGGGGCATGCGCGGCAGCGAAGACCTGGGCGGGGGCTTGCGCGCCGCGTTCGGGCTGGAGCAGGGCTTTGCCGCCGACAGCGGTACGGCCACCAACCCGCAGTTTCGCAATGCCTTTGTCGGACTGCAGGGAGGCTTCGGAGCGATCGCGATGGGGCGGCTGGATTCTGCCACCATCGTCGGATCGCCGATCTATTCGCAGGTGACGCAGAACATCGACTTCGTCATCCATGATGCGGGCGCCACCGCCATCGGCACCAAGGTGCTGAACGCGCGCAACCGTGTGTCGAACGCGCTGGGCTATATGACGCCGGAGTTCGGCGGCTTTTCAGTGCGGGCGCGCGTGAACCTGGCGGGACCCGATCCGGCCACGCCCAACGCCAGGTCGCCGGTGCAGGCCGAGGATGACTTCCGCCAGTACGACCTTGGCCTCAACTACGCTGCCGGCAACTTTGCCGCGGGCGTGGGCTATTCGCGCGATGCCAAGACCGGCGGGCTGGTGGCCAATGATTTCCGCGACAAGGTGCAGGCCGCGGCGTCGTACGACTTTACCGTGGTCAATATCTACGGCATCTATGGGCGCGACCGCTACGCGGGCACTGCCGCCACTCGCACCGACGTGCCTTACTGGCTGGTCGGCTTCACCGTGCCCTATGGCGCCCACAAGCTCACCGTGAACTACATGGAGCGCGCGGTACAGCGCGACCCGCAAGGCCGGCTCAAGAAGGTGCAGGCCGGCTATGGCTACAGCCTGAGCAAACGCACCATGCCCTATGTCTTCTTCGATCGCGAGGATCCCAACTCGCACAAGCCCGGTGACACCGTGACCACGGTCGGCATCGGCATTCAGCACAAATTCTGATAATGGCCCTTCCTTATTCGCTGACTGAACCGGCCGGCGCGGCGCTGCCGCTGGTGGTGGACTCCCCGCACAGCGGGCTGGTGCATGCCGAGACCCTGCCGCTGGCGGCGCCCGCCGAAGCCCTGCTGACGGGCTGGGACGCCTATGTCGACCAGTTGTTCGCGCATGCGCCGATGGTGGGCGGCACGCTGCTGTGCGCGGGCTTTCCGCGCTGGATGGTGGATGTCAACCGCGCCCGCGACGACATCGATCCGGCGCTGATCGACGGCGCCATGCCCTATGCGGTGCAGCCCAGCGACAAGTCCGGGCGCGGCATGGGCGTGCTGCGCCGGCTGGCGCTGCCGGGCGTGCCGGTGTACGCCGCGCGGCTGTCGCCGGACATGGCGGAATACCTGCTGAAGACCTACTACGATCCCTACCACGCAGCACTGTCCGGCCTGCTGGCGCAGCATCATGCGCGCTCGGGCGCGGTGTGGCATATCGACTGCCATTCGATGAAATCGCGCGGCAATGCGATGAACGTGGACAATGGCGCGGAGCGGCCTGACTTTGTGATCAGCAACGGCGACGGCGCCACCTGCTCGCCGGTGTTTATAGAGCTGGTGGCGCAGTGCCTGCGCGGCTACGGCTACCGGGTGGGCATCAACTGGCCATACAAGGGCGCGGAGCTGATCCGCGCCTATGCCGACCCGGCGCGCGGCTGCCACAGCCTGCAGATCGAAATCAACCGCGCGCTCTATATGGACGAGGCAAGGTTCGCGCAGCACGGCGGCTTCGCCGTGCTGCGCGGCCATCTCGACCAGTTGCTGGAGGCGGTGGCGGCATATATCCGCGAGGCACTGGTGCGATGATGGCGCGGCGCGCTCAGATCACCTTGCCCGGATTCATCAGCCCCTGCGGATCGAGTGCGCCCTTGATCGCGCGCATCATCGCCAGCTCGACCTCGCTCTTGTAAAGCCGGTTTTCCTCGCGCTTGAGCTGGCCCAGCCCGTGCTCGGCGGAAATCGATCCGTTATGCGAGCGCACGCTGTCGTGCACGATGCGGTTGACCTGGTCCTGGTGCGCCAGGAATTCTTCGTGGTCGACGCCTTCCGGCGGCGACACGTTGTAGTGCAGGTTGCCGTCGCCGAGGTGGCCGAAGGTCACCATGCGCGCACCGGGGAAGGCGTTCTGCAGCAGCGCGTCGGTGGTCTCGATAAAGTCCGCCACGCGCGACACCGGCACGGCGATATCGTGCTTGATGTTCTTGCCGTCTTCCACCTGCGCCAGCGGGATATGCTCGCGCAGGTTCCAGAAATCGCGCGACTGCTGCACCGATTCCGCCACCACCGCGTCGGCGACCACGCCGGCATCGAAGGCGGCCGACATCATGGTTTCGAAGATGCCGCGCGCATGGGCTTCGCTTTCGCTGTCGGACAGTTCCAGCAGCACCAGCTGCGGGTGGATGTCTGCGAACGGATAGCGCAGCTGCGGGAAGTGCCGCGTCACCAGCGTCATGCTGAGCGCGGACATCAGCTCGAACCCGGTCAGCATGGCGCCCGCATGCGACTGTGCGATGGCCAGCAGCGCCAGCGCGGCACGCGGGCTCTGCACCGCGGCCAGCGCGGTGACCGAGGCGCGCGGCAGCGGGAACAGCTTCATCACCGCCGCGGTGATGATGCCGAGCGTGCCTTCGGCGCCGATAAAGAGGTCGCGCAGGTCGTAGCCGGTGTTGTCCTTGCGCAGCCCGCGCAGGCCGTGCCAGATCTCGCCCGACGGCGTCACCACTTCCAGGCCCAGGCACAGCTCACGCGTATTGCCGTAGCGCAGCACCGCGGTGCCGCCGGCATTGGTCGACAGGTTGCCGCCGATGGTGCAGCTGCCTTCGGCCGCCAGGCTCAGCGGAAACAGCCGGCCGTGCTCGCGCGCCACCTCCTGCAGGTGCTGCAGCACCACGCCGGCCTCGACCGTGATGGTGTTGTTGAGCGGATCGACCTGGCGGATGCGGTGCAGCCGCTGCAGCGAGACCACCACCTGCTCCTGCCCGGCCACCGGCGTGGCGCCGCCGCACAGGCCCGTGTTGCCGCCTTGCGGCACCACGGCGATCTTGTGCGCATGGCAGGCATGGACCACCTCCGCGACCTCCTCGGTGGTGCCGGGGCGCAGCACCGCCAGCGCCTCGCCGCGATAGCGCTTGCGCCAGTCGGTCAGGTGGGGTGCCTTGTCGGCTGCATCGGTCAGCACGTGCTGCGCACCCAGCGCGGCGCGGCACAGTGCGAGGAAGGAGTCTTGAGGCGAGGTCATGGCGATGGCGGAGTGAGGGTCAGGACTTGGGCGCGGCTGGCTTGCCCGCCGCCCGGGCGCGGCGCTTGTAGGGGCGCAGGTACAGGATGGTGCTGGTGAAGAACACCAGCGTCAGCGCCACCTCCACCCACGCCAGCGTGGACGAGGGCGCGCGGTCGCTGGTGGCGCGCACGATGCCCTCGGTGAAGAACAGCAGGATCAGCATCGACGACCACTGCATGGTGTAGCGGTTGCGCGTGAGCACGCCGCGCAGCGGCAGCAGCAGCGGCAGGAACTTGATGATCAGCCACGACCCGCCAGGGCGCAGCGGCGCCAGGAACCATTCCCAGGCAATGCACAGCACCATCAGCGCCAGCAGGCTGCCCACGCTGAACCGGTACAGCCAGGGACTGTGCAGCGCCTGGTCGCTCTCGGGGATGGGGCTCATGCCGCGCCTCCCGCCAGGCGCAGCGCGGTCTGCGCCAGCCGCCGGCCCATGGCGATGGCCAGTCCCGATTCGTCTTCCGTGACCGGGCCGCGGTTGTCGCCGTGGGCATGGTGGCTGGGGCCGTAGGGTGTGCCGCCCGAGGCCGTGGTCATCAGGCCCTTCTCCGAATACGGCAGGCCCAGGATCAGCATGCCGTGGTGCAGCAGCGGCAGCATCATCGACAGCAGCGTGGTTTCCTGCCCGCCGTGCAGGCTGCCGGTGGCGGTGAAGACGCAGGCCGGCTTGCCGGTCAGCGCACCCGACAGCCACTGCGCCACGGTGCCGTCCAGGAAGTACTTCATTGGCGCGGCCATGTTGCCGAAGCGGGTGGGGCTGCCCAGGGCCAGGCCGGCGCATTCCTCCAGGTCGCGCAGCTCGGCATAGGGCGGGCCGTCGGCCGGGATATCGGACGCGGTGGCCTCGCACACGGTGGAAACCGGCGGCACCGTGCGCAGCCGGGCCTGGGCGCCGGGGACGCTGTCGATACCGTTGGCAATCAGTTCGGCTAGTTTGCGGGTGCTGCCGTGGCGGCTGTAATACAGGACGAGGATGTCGGTCATGGAGCGGGATGGCCGGCGGTGGCGGGGTGGTGTTGCGCGAAAGGTGCCGGAAGCAATGCGCGTATTATAGATGCGCCCCCCGCGCCATCTCCCATCGGCTTCGCGCCCCCGGTGCCGCGGGCCGCCTGTTTATCCGTCAGAACCAGATCCAGGAGGTTGTTTGCGCATGATTGGACCTCGCGTTGCCCGCCTGCGCCGGGAATGGAACCTGCAGAAGGTACGCGCCCTGGCGCGCTATGCGCTGCGCCGCGCCGGCGAAGACCGGCTGCCGCAGGTCTCGGCCAGCCTGACCTTCACCACCGTGCTGGCGGTGGTGCCGGTGCTGACGGTGGCGTTCGCGCTGCTGGCCGCGTTCCCGGTGTTCCGCGACTTCCGCAACGCCATCGAGGCGTTCCTGTTCCAGAACCTGATCCCCGGCAACGTCAGTGAATCGATCCAGCGCTACCTCGGCATGTTCGCCAAGAGCGCGCGCGGGCTGACCGCAATGGGCCTGGGCGGGCTGATGGTCACCTCGGTGCTGACCATGCTGACCGTGGAAGACGCGCTCAACGCGATCTGGCGCGTCAAGCAGCGCCGCCCGCTGGCGCAGCGGGTGCTGGTGTTCTGGGCGGTGCTGACCTTCGGGCCGGTGCTGATCGGCGCGAGCCTGTCGATCAGCTCCTACCTGATCTCGGTCTCGGCGGGCTATGTCGGCACCATGCCGGTGGGGCTGGGGCTGCTGGTGGGCGCGACGCCGGTGCTGCTGTCGGCGCTGGCCTTCGCCTTCCTGTACACGGCGGTGCCCAATGCGTATGTCGAATGGCGCGATGCCATCGTGGCTGGCCTGGTGGCGGCGGTCGCGTTCGAGTTCGCCAAGCGCGGCTTCGGCTATTTCATCACCGAGATCCCGGCCTACACCGCGGTCTACGGCACCTTCGCCGCGTTGCCGCTGTTCCTGCTGTGGATCTACCTGAGCTGGCTGGTGACGCTGCTGGGTGCGACCATTGCCGCCAACCTGCCGGTGATCCGGCAGGGCTACTGGCGCCGCCGCACCTTTGCCGGCAGCGAGTTCTTCGATGCGCTGGGCGTGCTGCTGCTGCTCTACCGCGCGCGCGACGAGGTGCCGCGCAGCGTTGGCGAACTGGACTTGGGCCGCAAGCTGCGGGTCGAGGCCGATTACCTGTCGGACCTGCTGGGCAAGCTCAAGGCCATGCATCTGGTCGGGCGCTTGCAGCAGGAGCGTGGTCAGGCCCATTGGGCACTGCTGTGCAATCCGTCACAGGTGACGTTGCGCACGCTGCATGACCGGCTGGTGCTGAACCTGCCGCGGCTGCCGCGCACCGCGCTGGCGCAGCAGCTGCAAGGGGCGGATGCGCTCAAGTCGGTCCTGGACAATCCGCAGCTGGATCAGACGCTTGAGGCGGTGTTCCGGCAGCAGCCGGCCAATCTGCCGCCGACTGAAGGGGATGGGGGGAGCCACCCTCAGCGGCGCACGCTGGAAGTGGTGCCGCCGGGCTGGCATGGGCAGGTGTAAGGCCCGCCCCCCTGCGGCAGTGAGGTTGCTTAGAACGGAATCTTGCCGCGCCAGATATCGGCATACATCACCCAGTCTCCCATCAGGCTGTAGAGCGGATGCCGGAACGTAGCGGGCCGGTTCTTCTCGAAACCAAAGTGCCCGACCCAGGCAAAGGCATAACCTGCCAGCACAGCGGCCAGCAGCCACCATGCATTGCCGGTGACCACCAGCGCCACCAGGCACAGCAGCGCTACCGTCGACCCGGCAAAATGCAGGCGCCGGCAGGTACGGTTCTGGTGTTCGCTCAGGTAGTAGGGATAAAAGGCCGCGAAGTTCTCGAACTCGCGCGCGCGGGCGTGGGCCATGGCTGTCTCCGGCAGGTCTTGTTTTGTGCAGTGTAGACCTTCTGCACCGGGGTGTCGGGACGCTGGCCGCCGGCGTGGCCGGCCAGCCATCCGGGGCCAGGCTCAGCCGGCCGCGACCACCTTGCGCGCAAAGGCCGCGAGCGCGTCCAGCACTTCATCCGGGCGTTCGCCCATCAGCGCGTGGCCGCACGGCACCGTGACCAGGCTTGCCTTGGCCATCTTGCCGGCCAGCGCCTGGGCTGCCTTGGGCGACGTCATCATGTCCTTGGTGCCGGTGATGAAGAGCGCCGGGCAGGCCACTGCGGCGGCGGCCTCTTCGCCATGGGCGTAGGCATTGCAGGCCGAGAAGTCATTGTGGAACACATGGGCCTGCGGGTTGTTGCGCGACACGCGTTCCATCAGCCGCTGGCTGCCGCCGTGCATCCACGCGCCCGGCCCCGGCGAAGACGGCTTGTTGGCCAGGCTCGAATGCGACCAGGTGTTGACCATGGCGATGGCGTCGCCTTCGCGGTTGAGCGAGGCGTCCAGCAGCGCGTCCGAGACCTTCATCGGGTAGGCCGTCGCCAGCAGGCCGATGCCGCGCACCGCCTGCGCATGCCGCGCCGCACATTCGAGTGCGATCAGCGAACCCATGCTGTGGCCGAACACGAAGGCCGGCGCCTTCACGCCGGCGGCCGCCACCAGCGCCATGACCCAGTCGGCCATGGCCTCGACGGTGGCCAGCGGCGCGCCCTTGCTGCGGTTGTGGCCCGGCAGGTCCACCGCCAGCACCGAGAAGCCGTGGTTGGCAAACCAGCGCGTCTGCAGGGCCCACACGCTGTGGTCGTTCTGCGCGCCGTGGACGAACACGGCACAGGGCAGGGCGGGATCGAAGGGTTTGCCGCCGGTATAGGCGTAGGCCGGCTGGCCGGCAATGGTCAGTTCCATCAGGCTTGCCCTCCCTTGCCGCTCATCGCTTTCTCGGCCGCCTTCAGGCCGCGCTTGAGATCGTCGATCAGGTCATCCGGGTCTTCCAGCCCGATCGAGAGCCGGATCGTGCCCTCGGTGATGCCGGCCGACTGCAGCGCCGCCGCGTCCATGCGGAAGTGCGTGGTCGAGGCCGGGTGGATCACCAGGGAGCGCGCGTCGCCCACATTGGCCAGGTGCGAGAACAGCGACATGCTCTCGATGAAGCGCTGGCCGGCCACGCGGTTGCCCTTCAGGTTGAAGCTGAACACCGCGCCGCAGCCGCGCGGCAGCAGGCGCTTGGCCAGTTCGTAGTCGGGGTGCGATTCCAGTTCCGGGTAGGACACCGACTCCACCATCGGGTGCGAGACCAGGAACTGCACCACCTTGCGGGTGTTGTCGACATGGCGGCTCATGCGCAGCGGCAGCGTCTCAACGCCCTGCAGCAGCTGCCAGGCGGCCATCGGGTTCATGCAGGCGCCGAAGTCGCGCAGGCCCTCGCGGCGCGCGCGCAGCAGGAAGGGCGCCACCGTGCTTTCCTCGGTGAACACCATGTTGTGGAAGCCCTCGTACGGCTCGGACAGTTCCGGGAAGCGGCCCGAGGCCTCGAAGTCGAAGGTGCCGCCTTCCACCAGCACGCCGCCGATGGTGGTGCCATGGCCGCCCAGGAACTTGGTGGCCGAGTGGTAGAGCAGGCCGGCGCCGTGGTCGAACGGGCGCAGCAGGTAGGGCGTGGTGAAGGTGGAATCCACCAGCAGCGGGATGCCGTTGTCCTGGCCCAGTTGCGCCAGCGTCGGGATGTCCAGCACGTCCAGCCCCGGGTTGCCCAGGGTCTCGCCGAACAGCAGCCGGGTATTGGGCCGGATCGCGGCGCGCCAGGCGTCGATGTCGCGCGCCTTGACGAAGGTGGTCTCGATGCCGAAGCGGCGCAGCGTGTAGTGCAGCAGGTTGTGCGAGCCACCGTACAGCGCCGACGAGGCCACCACGTGCGAGCCCGCGCCCATCAGCGTGGCCACCGCCAGGTGCAGCGCGGCCTGGCCCGAGGCCGTGGCGATGGCGCCGGCGCCGTTCTCCAGCGCGGCGATGCGCTCTTCCAGCACAGCCACGGTGGGGTTGGAAATACGGGAGTAGACGTGCCCCGCGCGCTCCATATTGAAGAGCGACGCGGCGTGCTCGCTGTCGCGGAACACGAAGGACGTGGTCAGGTGGATGGGGGTGGCGCGGGCCCCGGTTGCGGGGTCTGGCGCGGCGCCGGCGTGCAGTGCCAGCGTGTCGAATCGGGTTCCGGACATGATCGGTCGGCCTTGAGTTGTCTCCGGCCAGCATCGTAGCACCGTGCGCGCGCCGACGCCCGCAAACCGGCCTCCCGCTTTACTTTGACGGCGGGTTTGGGCTAGGATCGGCCAACGGGGCGCCGTGATGCAGCGCGCGCCCGCACACCCATAGACAGATAACAATGTGACCGGTATCGCCCCCTGTGCCCCCGGCCGGAGCGATGCCCTCAGTTTGAGCGCAGGCAGCGGAGACCAACATGAAAGTCAGCGACATCCTCCAGATCAAGGGCAATACGCTCTATACCGTGACGCCTGACACCTCCTTGCTGGTAGCCGTCCACACCATGGCCGAGCACGATATCGGCTCGCTGGTGGTGATGGAATACGGCGACCTGGTCGGCATGCTGACCTTCCGCGAGATCATCGAGACGCTGGCCCGCAACAATGGCAACGTCGGCAGCACCAGCATCCGCAAGGTGATGGACGATGCGCCGCTGACCTGCACCATGGAGACCGACGTCAACGAGGTCCGCCGCATGATGCTGGAGCGTCACACCCGCTACCTGCCGGTGCTCGACAACCGCACGCTGATGGGCGTGATCTCCTTCTACGACGTCGCCAAGGCCGTGGTCGAGGACCAGAGCTTCGAGAACAAGATGCTCAAGGCCTATATCCGCGACTGGCCGGAAGAGCGCGCCGAGTGATGGCGCCGGGCCGCCCGGCCTGAAGCTTCCTTCGGAAATACCCTCGATTGGCGCCACGCGGCCGTGGCAGGGTGGCGGCCGGGCGCCGGCTCCGGCAAACTTGCCGGCGTTCCCACTTCCGCGGCGGTCCGCTGACCGACCGGCCCATCCATGAGCCAACCCAGCCAGTTCCGACTGCTCGGCCTGCGCCGCTTCGCCCCGTTCTTCTGGACCCAGTTCCTCGGGGCGATGAACGACAACGTCTTCAAGGTCGCCTTCACCTCGCTGGTGACCTACCACACGGCGCTGTTCGAGGGCGTTGAGGCGCGCAGCGCGGCCTTCCTGATCTCGGCCATCTTTATCGCGCCGTTCGTGCTGTTCTCGGCCACCAGCGGGCAGATTGCCGACAAGCTGGAGAAGTCGCGCCTGATCCGGCTGGTCAAGTCGCTGGAGATCGCCATCATGGTGCTGGGCCTGGCCGGCTTTGCCTGGCACAGCGCGCCGCTGCTGTACGCCGGCACTTTCCTGATGGGGCTGCATTCCACGCTGTTCGGGCCGGTCAAGTTTGCCTACCTGCCGCAGCACCTGGATGAAAGCGAACTGGTCGGCGGCAACGGCATGGTGGAGATGGGCACCTTTGTCGCGATCCTGATCGGGACGCTGATCGGCGGCGAACTGGCCGGGCTGCAGCAGGGCGGAACCATCGTGGGGCCGATGTACGTGGGCGCGGTATGCGTGGTGATCGCCGTGGCGGGGCGGCTGGTGTCGGGCCGCATCCCGGTTTCGCCGGCGCCGCAGCCGGACCTGCGCATCAACTGGAACCCGTTCTCCGAGACCTGGCGCAACCTGGTGCTGGCGCGCGGCAACCGCACGGTATTCCTGAGCCTGCTCGGCATTTCGTGGCTGTGGTTCCTGGGCGCCACCTTCCTGACCTCGTTCTTCAGCTATGCCAAGGATGTGCTGGGCGGCGACCAGAACGTGGTGACGCTGCTGCTGGCGGTGTTCTCGCTGGGCATCGGCACCGGTTCACTGCTGTGCGAGCGCCTGTCCGGTCGCCATGTCGAGATCGGGCTGGTGCCGTTTGGCTCGATCGGCATGACGGTGTTCGCGGTCGACCTGTACTTTGCCAGCCAGGGGCAGGCACCCGTGGCGCTGAGCGGCATCGGCGGCTTCCTGGCCGAGCCGCGCCACTGGCGCGTGCTGGCGGACCTGTTCCTGCTGGCCATGTTCGGCGGCTTCTACAGCGTGCCGCTGTACGCGCTGATCCAGAGCCGCAGCGCGCCCACGCACCGCGCCCGCATCATCGCCGCCAACAACATCCTGAACAGCTTCTTCATGATTGCCGCTTCGCTGCTGGGCGTGGCGATGACGCAGGCGGGCTACAGCATCCCGCAGCTGTTCCTGGTGGTGGGGCTGCTCAATGCGGTGGTGGCGGTCTACATCTACTCGCTGGTGCCGGAATTCCTGCTGCGCTTTATCGCGTGGATCCTGGTCCATACCCTCTACCGGCTGCGCCGCGTCAATGCTGAGCGCATTCCCGCCGACGGCCCGGCCGTGCTGGTCTGCAACCACGTCAGCTTTGCCGACGCGGTGGTGCTGATGGCCTGCAGCCCACGTCCGGTGCGCTTCCTGATGGACCACAACATCTTCAGGGTGCCGCTGCTGTCGTGGTTCTTCCGCCAGGCCCGCGCGATCCCGATCGCGCCGGCGCACGAGAATCCGGACATGCTCAGGCGTGCCTATGACAGCGTGGCGCAGGCGCTGGGCGAGGGGGATCTGGTCTGCATCTTCCCCGAAGGCAAGATCACCGCCACCGGCGAGATCAACCCGTTCAAGCAGGGCGTGCAGCAGATCATCCGGCGCACGCCGGTGCCGGTGGTGCCGATGGCGCTGCGCGGGCTGTGGGGCAGCTTCTTCTCGCGCAAGGGGGCACCGGCGATGTCGCGGCCGTTCCGGCGCGGCATCCTGAACCGGCTGGAACTGGTGGTGGGCGAGCCCGTGCCGCCCGAGGCCGCCACCCCGGAAGGGCTGCAGCAGATGGTGCAGGCCCTGCGCGGCGACTGGCGCTAACTCCGTTGTGCGGAACCCGAGTCCACGATGATCACGCTCTACACCTTTGGCCCCGCCTTCGGGCTGCCCGACGCCAGCCCCTTCGTCACCAAGGCCGAGATGCTGCTCAAGCTGGCCGGACTGCCTTACCAGGCGCGCCGCGGCAGCCTGCGGCGCGCGCCCAGGGGCAAGCTGCCCTACCTGGACGACATGGGCCGGATCGTGGCGGATTCCACCCTGATCCGCTGGCATATCGAGAAGACCTACCACATCGACTTCGACGCCGGCCTGAGCGCGGCCGAGCGCGGCATCGCTTGGGCCGCCGAGAAGCTGATGGAAGACCACCTGTACTGGGCGGTGGCGCGGGTGCGCTGGCTGGACCAGGCCAACTTCGACAAGGGGCCGGCCCTGTTCTTCCGCGGCGTGCCGGCGCCGGTGCGCGGCCTGGCCGAGCGCCTGGTGCGCTACAAGGTGCGCAAGACGCTGTGGGGGCAGGGTCTGGGCCGGCATAGCGAAGAAGACCTGGTGGCGCTGGCCAGCAAGGGCGTGACCTCGATCGCCGACATCCTGGGCAACAAGCCCTACCTGATGGGCAACGCGGCATGCGGGGCCGACGCCACGCTGTTTGCCTTTGCCGGCAGCCTGCTGTGCCCCGTATTCGACACTCCGATCCGCACCGCGGCCGAGGGGCATGCCAACCTGGTGGCCTATATGGAGCGGATGCGCGCCGAGTTCTACCCCGAACTGGCCCCGGCAAGCGCCGCCGCCTGAGCCTGCCGGGCCGCCCTGCGGCCGCCCGAGCCCCGCCATTGGCCTTACAATGGAGGCCTTCCCCAATTCCTGTGCGGTTTCCACCATGTCCGGCAATACCCTTGGCCTGCTTTTCACTGTTACCACCTTCGGCGAATCGCACGGGCCCGCCATCGGCGCGGTGGTGGATGGCTGCCCGCCGGGCATGGCGCTGACCGAGGCCGACATCCAGGGCGACCTGGACCGCCGCCGGCCCGGCACCTCGCGCCACGTCACGCAGCGCCAGGAACCCGACCAGGTCGAGATCCTGTCCGGCGTGTTCGAGGGCAAGACCACCGGCACCCCGATCTGCCTGCTGATCCGCAATACCGACCAGCGCAGCAAGGACTACGGCAATATCGTCGAAACCTTCCGCCCGGGCCATGCCGACTACACCTACTGGCAGAAGTACGGCATCCGCGACCATCGCGGCGGCGGCCGCTCGTCGGCGCGCCTGACCGCGCCGGTGGTGGCGGCCGGGGCGGTGGCCAAGAAGTGGCTGCGCGAAAAGTATGGCACCGAGATCCGGGGCTATATGTCGCAGCTGGGCGAGATCGCAGTGCCGTTCACGGACTGGTCGCACGTGCCGGAGAACCCGTTCTTCGCGCCCAACGCCGACATCATCCCCGAGCTCGAAACCTATATGGACGCGCTGCGCCGCGACGGCGACTCCGTCGGCGCGCGCATCGAGGTGGTGGCCAGCAACGTGCCGGTGGGCCTGGGCGAGCCGCTGTTCGACAGGCTCGACGCCGATATCGCCCACGCCATGATGGGCATCAACGCGGTCAAGGGCGTGGAGATTGGCGCCGGCTTCGACAGCGTGGCCCAGCGCGGCAGCGTGCATGGCGACGAGCTGACCGCCGAGGGCTTCCGCACCAACAATTCCGGCGGCGTGCTGGGCGGCATTTCCACCGGCCAGGACGTCACCGTGTCGCTAGCGATCAAGCCGACGTCTTCCATCCGCACCCCGCGCGAATCGATCGACAAGGCCGGCAATGCCGCCACCGTCGAGACCTTCGGCCGCCACGACCCGTGCGTGGGCATCCGCGCCACGCCGATCGCCGAGGCCATGCTGGCGCTGGTGCTGATCGACCACGCCCTGCGCCACCGTGCCCAGTGCGGCGACGTCAAGGTCGATACGCCGCGCATTCCCGCGCAGGCCGGCCAGACCCCCTGACCTGACCTCGCGTTGGCCACGCCTTTCGCGGGCGGCGGTGCCACTGGCGCCGGCCGCCCCGACTACGCCCGTTTCGGGCTCTTCTATCTTGGCTATTACGGCTACGTCGGCCTGATCTCGCCGTACGTCAGCCTGTATTTCGCCGACCGCGGCTTCAACCCGGTGCAGATCGGCGTGCTGATGGCGAGCTTCCAGGTCAGCCGCATCGTCGGGCCCTACCTGTGGGGCTGGCTGTCCGACGTGATGCACACGCGCGTGCGTATCCTGCGCGTGAGCGCGTTCACCTCGTTGCTGGCCTTCCTGATGCTGCCGGGTGTCGGCAGCTACGGCGGCATGATGGCGATGATGCTGACGCTGAGCCTGCTGACCAGCGCGATGTCGCCGCTGGGCGATGCCCTGACCATCTCCACGCTGCGCCGCTACGGCGCCTTCGACCATAGCTACGGCCGCATCCGCATGTTCGGCTCGGTCGGCTTTATCGGCGCGGTGCTGGCCGGCGGGGCGTTGTTCGAAGCAGTCGGCATGCGCGCCTTCCCGTGGGTGGCCAGCGCGCTGCTGGCGATCCTGGCCGGCGTGGTGCTGACCATGCATGACGCCGCCGACGACGGCCCGCGCACGGCGCCGCCGCGCGCCTTGCCGCTGCTGCGCCGTCCGGACGTGGCCTGGTTCCTGGCGTCAGCCTTCCTGATGATGTTCGCGCACGCGGCGCTCTATGTGTTCTATTCGCTGTGGCTGGCGCAGCTGGGCTACAGCAAGTTCGCCATTGGCGTGATGTGGACCATCGGCGTGGTGGCCGAGATCGTTTTCTTCTACTACCAGGGCCTGCTGTTCGCGCGCTATGCGCTGCGCACGATCCTGGCCGGCACCTTCGTGCTGGCGGCGCTGCGCTTCGGCCTGACCGGCTACCTTGCCCAGTTTGCCTGGCTCATGGCGCTGGTGCAGGTGCTGCACGCGGCCACCTTTGCCGCGCACCACAGCGCCAGCCTGAAGCGGTTGCAGGCCTGGTTTGCCGGGCCGCTGCAGGGGCGCGGGCAGGCGCTGTATACGGGCATTTCCTACGGCGTCGGCGGCACGCTGGGCGGGCTGGCGATGGGCTGGACCTGGAACGCGCTGGCGCCCGAGCATACCTTCGGGCTGGCCGCTATCGCCGCGGCGGCCGGCGCGTTCTGTGCGGTGATGAGCTTCCGCGCGAAAGGCGATGGCGCGGTTCAGGCCAGCGCCGCGCAGACCCGCTCGGCGATCGCCAGCGACGAGGTCAGCCCCGGCGACTCGATGCCGAACAGGTGAACCAGCCCCGGCACGCCATGCACGGCGGGGCCGTCGATGCGGAAGTCCGCGGCAACCTCGTGCGGGCCGCTGATCTTGGGGCGGATGCCGGCATAGCCGGGTTGCAGCGCGCCGTCGGCCAGCCCCGGCCAGTAGCGGCGCACTTCGTCATAGAAGCCGTCGGCGTCGGCCGGATCCACGCCGTATTCGATGTCGTCGATCCAGCGCACATTGGGGCCGAAGCGCGCCTGGCCGCCCAGGTCGATGGTCAGGTGCACGCCCAGCCCGGCCGCCTCGGGCACCGGGTAGATCAGCCGTGAGAACGGCGCGCGCCCGGCCAGCGTGAAATAGCAGCCCTTGGCGTAGTACTGCGGCGGGATATGGGTCTCGGGCATGCCGTCGATGCGGCGCGCCAGTTCCGGCGCGGTCAGCCCGGCCGAGTTCACCACCGTGCGCGCCAGCAGCGTGGTGGCGCTGCCATCCTCGCTGCCGATCTCCAGCCGGATGCCGTCCGCCGTCACCGCGCCGCCCAGCACCGGCGACTGCACCGCCAGCATCGCGCCGGCGTTTTCCGCGTCGCCCAGCAGCATGGTCATCAGGCCATGGCTGTCGACAATGCCGGTCGACGGCGACAGCAGCGCGGCATGGCACTGCAGTTGCGGCTCCAGCGCCTGCGCCTCGGCGCGGCTGACAAGGCGCAGGTCGTCCACGCCGTTGGCCGCCGCCTTGGCGCGGATGCCTTCGAGCGTTGCCACCTGGGCCTCGCTGGTGGCAACGATCAGCTTGCCGCAGCGCTGGTGCGCCACGTGGTGGCTGGCGCAGTAGTCGTACAGCATGGCCTTGCCGCGCACGCACAGCTGTGCCTTGAGCGAGCCGGCCGGATAGTAGATGCCGGCGTGGATGACCTCGCTGTTGCGCGCGCTGGTGATGGTGCCGAAGGCGTTCTCGGTTTCCAGGATGATCACTTCGCGGCCCTGCAGCGCGAGTGCGCGCGCCACCGCCAGTCCCACCACGCCGGCGCCGATGACGACGCAATCCACTGTTTCCATGGTTGTTCCTTGCTCCAATGTCTGTGTGTTGGGGGGCTCAGGCGGTCAGGCCAAGGCGGGCGGCGGCGGCCGCAAGGTGCTGTTGCGCGGCACTGCGGGCGGCCGCGGCATCGCCGGCGGCAATCGCTTCGGCCAGCGCCGCGTGTTCCTGGTCGGCGGCGCGCGGCGCGCCTGTCGTCACACGCAGCCGCGCGGTGTTCTCCCAGGCGCGCTGGCGCGCGGCCAGCATCTGCTGGCTGACGAAATCGGTCAGGCCGGTAAAGCAAGGGTTGTGCGCGGCTTCCGCAATGGCATGGTGGAAGGCCATGTCGGCCGCCGCAGCGCTGGCCATGTCGCCCTGGCCGTCGGCCTGTGCCTGCATCGCCGCCAGCGCGCCGCGGATGGCATCGATATCGGCATCCGTGTGCCGCTGCGCGGCCATTTCGGCGCAGGCGGTTTCCACTACCCGGCGCAGTTCGAACAGCTGCGCCAGCGTCGGGCCGCCGTCGGGCGCGCTGGCCACGCGCCATGCCTGGCCGCCCGGGGTCTCCGACACATAAGCGCCCGAGCCCTTGCGCGTCACCAGCACGCCATCGGCCTTCAGCTGGGCGATGGCCTCGCGCACGATCGGCCGGCTCACGCCGAAGTTATCGGCCAGGCTCGTCTCTGCTGGCAGGCGCGCGCCCGCGCCGTAGCGGCCGGCGAGGATGTCGTCGTGCAGGGTCTGGGCGATGCGGCTGGCGAGCGAGGCCGGGCGGGGCAGGATGGTCATGGTTTTGATATGTCAGGCTGTCAGACAGCTTTTGGAGATTTTCGGCTCAACTTTGCGAGACGTCAAGGTCTCCGTAGGGAGCGAATGCTACACATGCGTTTCTGCTCAATCGCCGAGGGCTTAATTTCGCCGCTCCGGCGCCGATAGAAGCCTGATACAGGTGGCGGATCCTGCGCGTCGGCTCCGCCCAAGGCTTGCCATGCCCCGTTGGCATCCAATGCGGGGGCCTACTGCGAACAGCCATGATCCAGCTCACACCTAACGATCTTCCCGTCGGATACCCACTGCCCTGGTCATTGCTCGATGGCGAGGGCAACCTGGTGCTCGGCAGCGGCAGTGTCATTCCCGATGAACGCGACCTGGCGCTGGTGTTCCGCCATGGCGTGGTCTGCCGCGAAGATAGCCACGACGATGCCGATGACGAACTGCGTCCGACCACCGGGCCGCTTGGCCTGCAGGTCGGCACGCTGCTGCATGTCAAGCATGAGGGCGAGGCCGCGCGCCCGGCCGCGAGCCGCCTGATCGGTTTTATCGAGCAGGGCCTGTTTGTCACCTGGCCGCAGCTCGGCGGGCGCGACCTGCCGCTGCAGGCGGGCGATGCCGTGCTGCTGCGCGGCTTCTCCGGACACGCCATCCACAGCTTCACCTCGACCATCACCGCCGTGTGCCGCAGCCCGTTTCGCTACCTGGTGCTGTCGGCGCCGGTGCAGAAGCACGCAACGCCGGTACGCAAGGCTGCGCGCGTGCCAACCCGGCTGGCCGCCTACCTGACCGAGCCCGGCGATGACGACGGCATCGACACCGGCACGGCGCGGCTGGCGCTGCTGTCCGACCTCAGCACCGGTGGCGCGCTGGTGCAGACCACCGCGCCGGCGCCGGCGCCGGGCAGCCGCGTGCGGCTGCGCTTCAAGATGCGCACGGCGTCACTGGACAGCGAGGTCACCATCGATGGCTGGATCCGCCTCGCACCCCCCGGCGCGGCCAGCGACGATGCCGACTTCCCGGCCTTCGGCGTGGCCTTCGACGTGCTGGCCGAGCGCGAGCTGACGCTGCTGCAGTGCTACATCTACGAACAGCTGCTTTCCAGCACCCGCATGCCCTTGCAGCCCGCGGCTGTAGCGGCCGTTTAGAGGGAATCCGCTAATGTTTTGATTGTCTCGTCGGGGCGGCCAGTCTTTACTGCTTCCAACATAAAAAGTCCCACCACCGAGGAGACAAGATGGAGCACAGCGGACACCACGCGTGCGGACGACGCACGCCCGCGCTACGCGAGCAGAAGGCCGGCAAGGCCTTGCGCAGGCTCGCAGGCACAGCCCCGCTGGTCGCAGCGGCCATGCTGGCGCAGCCAGCATCAGCCCTGGCCGCGAGCGGCGACTACGCGAAGACGCGTTACCCGATCGTGCTGGTCCACGGACTGACCGGCGCGGCCAAGATGGGTGGTGTGCTCGACTACTGGTATGGCATCCCCGAAGTGCTGCGGGCCAACGGCGCGCAAGTCTATGTGGCCACGGTGCCGTCGTTCAACAGCGACGAAGAGCGCGCCCTGGCGCTGCAGGCCTATGTGCGCGCGGTCAAGCTGGAAAGCGGCGCAGACAAGGTCAACCTGATCGGCCACAGCCAGGGCGGGCCGACCTCGCGCATGCTGGCGGCGATGTCGCCGCAGGACGTGGCCTCGGTCACCACCGTCGGCAGCCCGCATCGCGGCAGCGAAGTGGCCGACACCGTGCTGGACCTGATCAATGGCGTCAACAGTATTCCGATCGCCGGGCCGGTACTCGTCGGCATCATCCAGGGCGTGTTCGATACGGTGGGCTGGTTCAATGGCATCGGCAACGGGCAGGCGCTGGACCAGGATGCGCTGGCCTCGCTCAGGATCCTGACCACGCGCGGCGCCGCCGAGCAGAATGCGCGCCTCAATGCCACGCTGGTGCCCGGCACGAAATCGGCACTGGGGCCGGATTGCAATACTGCTGGCGCGGTGTCCGAGCAACGGCAGGCGCGCGATGCCGCGGGCAACCTCGTCACTCATACCCAGGCCGCGTATTCCTGGACCGGGCAGGGTGGGCCGTTCAGCCTGCTGCGCTCCAACCTGCTGGACCCGACCACGGTGATGATGTCGGCCTCGGCCGGGCTGATGGACCTGAAGGGCGCCGGCCCCAATGACGGGCTGGTCTCGGTCTGCAGCAGCAAGTGGGGCCGGGTGCTGGCCACGGGCTACTACTGGAACCATCTCGACGAGGTGAACCAGATGGCCGGCTTGTACCAGGACGTCGATCCGCGCACGGTCATCCTCAGCCACGCCAACCGGCTGCGCAATGACCAGCTCTGAGCGCTCGCCGCGGCCCTGGCTGGCCTTGATGCCGGCCGGCGCGGCGGCGGCCGCGGTGTACTGGCTGACGATGCCGTCTGGCCCGGTTGCCGTGCCGCAGCGCCCGGCAGCGATCACCACCGCTGCGAGTCCTTCGGCGACATCGGCAGACGCCGGACCCGCCGGCGTGGCTGCCTTGCCATCGCTGTCCGGCGTCGACGTGCCCGCGGGCCCCGAACTCGACGCGCAAGGCAACCTGCGCCTGACGCGCGCGCTGCGCACCTACTTCGACTACTTCCTCAGCGCCCGCCACGACGCCGGCGGCGCCGACGCGCTGGACCGGCTGGTGTACGACGATATCCGCCGCCGCGTGCCGCAGCCCGCGGCAGGGCAGGCGTGGCAGCTGTGGCAGCGCTACCTGGCTTATCTTGCCGAGATTCAAGCGCTGGCGGCGCGCAAGCCGCAGGCGGATACGAACGGCACGCTGGATGCGGCACAAGTGCAGCAGCTGCGCGCGCTGCAGGCCGGGCGCAACGGCGCGCGGCAGCACCTGCTGCCGGAGGTGGCGGCAATCTGGTTCGGCGACGAGCAGGCGTATGACGATGCCATGCTGGCGCGGCTCGACATCGCGGCGCAATCCGGCCTGGATGACGCGCAGCGGCGGCAGCGGCTGGCCGAACTCGAAGCCACGCTGCCCGAGCCACTGCGTGCGGCACGGGAGGCCAGCGCGCGTCCGCAGGCGATCAGCGACACCATCGCCGGCATGCAGGCCGCCGGCCGCAGTGCGCAGGACATCGGTGCGGCGTTGGCGCAGGCCTACGGTGCCGAGGTGGCGCAGCGCTACCAGCAGCAGGCGCAAGCCGGGCAGGCCTGGCAGCAGCGCTACGACGACTACGCCGCGCGGCGCGCGCAGATCGAGTCATTCGCGGGGTTGTCGGAGCAGGACCGCCGGCAGCAGCTGGATGCGCTGCGCAGCCAGGCCTTCGGCAATCCCGCCGAGGCGCTGCAGGCCGAGGTGGTCGACAAGGCGATGGCCGCGCGGCGGCAGGCACGATAGCCGCGCTGCATCGCCCAAAGAAAAACGGCACCGGGTTTCCGGTGCCGTTTTTTTCTGCCGCTGGCGCGGCAGGCTTACATCCCGACGTAGTTCGGACCGCCGCCGCCTTCCGGCGTCACCCAGACGATGTTCTGGGTCGGATCCTTTATGTCGCAGGTCTTGCAGTGCACGCAGTTCTGCGCGTTGATCTGCAGGCGCTCCTTGCCCGACGTCTCGTCCTGCACGAACTCATATACACCTGCCGGGCAGTAGCGCGACTCGGGGCCGGCGTACTTGTCCCAGTTGATGTTGACCGGAACGCTGGCGTCCTTGAGCGTCAGGTGCGCCGGCTGGTTCTCTTCATGGTTGGTGTTGCTGATGAACACCGAGCTGAGGCGGTCGAAGGTCAGCTTGCCGTCCGGCTTCGGATACTCGATCTTCTGGCACTCGGCCGCCGGCTTCAGGTACACATGGTCCGGCTTCACGCGGTGGATGGTCCACGGCGGGTTGCGGATGCCCAGCTTGGGCAGCAGCCATTGCTCGATGCCGGTCATCAACGTGGCGGTGGTGCGGCCCTTCTTGAACCACTGCTTGAAGTTCTTGGCCTGCAGCAGTTCCTTGTGCAGCCAGCTCTGCTCGAACGCGGCCGGGTAGGCGGCCAGCTCGTCGTGCTGGCGGCCGGCCTGCAGCGCGTCATAGGCGGCCTCGGCGGCCATCATGCCGGTCTTGATGGCGGCGTGGCTGCCCTTGATGCGCGAGGCGTTCAGGTAGCCGGCATCGCAGCCGACCAGCGCGCCGCCCGGGAACACGGTCTTGGGCAGCGACAGCAGGCCGCCGGCGGTGATGGCGCGCGCGCCGTAGGAGAGGCGCTTGCCGCCCTCGAAGTACTGGCGGATTTCCGGATGCGTCTTGAAGCGCTGGAATTCCTCGAACGGCGACAGCCACGGGTTGGTGTAGTCCAGGCCGACCACAAAGCCGACCGCGACCTTGTTGTCTTCCATGTGGTACAGGAACGAGCCGCCGTAGGTGGCGGGGTCGAGCGGCCAGCCGGCGGTGTGCACCACCAGGCCGGGCTTGTGCTTGGCCGGGTCAATCTCCCACAGCTCCTTCAGGCCGATGCCGTAGCTCTGCGGATCCTTGCCGGCATCGAGCTTGAATTTCTCGATCAGCTGCTTGCCCAGGTGGCCGCGCGCGCCTTCGGCGAAGATGGTGTACTTGGCATGCAGTTCCATGCCCAGCTGGAAGTTGTCGGTGGGCTCGCCTTCCTTGTTGATGCCCATGTTGCCGGTGGCCACGCCCTTGACCGAGCCGTCTTCGTTGAAGAGCACTTCGGCGGCGGGGAAGCCCGGGAAGATCTCAACGCCCAGCGCCTCGGCCTGCTGGCCCAGCCAGCGCACGAAGTTCGACAGGCTGATGATGTAGTTGCCTTCGTTGTGGAAGCACTCGGGCAGCAGGGCCGGAGGCGTGCCCTTGGAGCCGGACTCGTTCAGGAACAGGAACTTGTCTTCGGTGACTGCCTGGTTCAGCGGCGCGCCCAGTTCCTTCCAGTTCGGGATCAGTTCATTGAGGGCGCGCGGGTCCATGATGGCGCCCGACAGGATGTGGGCGCCGGGCTCGGAGCCCTTTTCCAGCACGCACACGTTGACGTCGGCGCCTTTCTCCTGCGCGAGTTGCTTCAGGCGGATGGCGGTGGCCAGGCCGGCGGGGCCGCCGCCGACGATGACCACATCGTATTCCATGGCTTCGCGCGGGCCGAACTGCTCCAGGAGCTGTTGCTGATCCATTGTCTCTAACCCTCTATTTCTTTGCTGCTTGCTTGCAATTGTGGGAAATGCGGTGATCGTTTTGCCGAGAACCGGGCCAGCGCGCGGACGGGAGCCGCGGGTGGGTGAGTTGGCAGCGATTTGGGGTCCAAAGACTCCCGGATCGCGCGTTTTCCCTCTTTCCCTTTGCTGGTCAAGTTCTTAGAATCTCCGGCATTGTCCGGGACTCGCCACCCACAGGCAAGGATTTTTTTGGAACGGTCGTTCTTTTTTTTGATATGCTGCCTTCTGCTCCCGAATAGGCCGGAGGAGCTCCCGCACAAGAGGTAATCATGGGTTTGTCGATCAATCTGGAAGGCAAGGTCGCGCTGGTCACCGGCGCTTCAAGCGGGCTGGGCTCGCGTTTCGCGACGGTGCTGGCCGCCGCCGGCGCCAAGGTGGTGCTGGCCTCGCGCCGCACCGAGCGGCTCAAGGAACTGCGCGCGGCGATCGAGGCCGAGGGCGGCAGCGCCCATGTGGTGCGGCTGGACGTCACCGACCCGGACAGCATCCGCGCCGCGGTGGCGCATGCGGAGACTGAGGCCGGCTCCATCGACATCCTGGTCAACAACTCCGGCGTGTCGACCACGCAGAAGCTGACCGATGTGACCGCCGATGACTTCGATTTCGTGTTCGACACCAATACCCGCGGCGCCTTTTTCGTCGCCCAGGAAGTGGCCAAGCGCATGATCGCGCGCGCCAAGGGCGCCGAGCGCAACGGCAGCCCGCTGCCGCAGGCGCGGATCGTCAATGTCGCGTCGGTGGCGGGGCTGAAGGTGCTGTCGCAGATCGGCGTGTATTGCATGAGCAAGGCGGCCGTGGTGCACATGACCAAGGCCATGGCGCTGGAATGGGCGCGCCATGGCATCAATACCAATGCGATCTGCCCGGGCTATATCGATACCGAGATCAACCACCACCACTGGGACTCGGACGCGGGCCAGAAGCTGATCCAGATGCTGCCGCGCAAGCGCCTGGGCAAGCCGGAGGATCTCGACGGCCTGTTGCTGCTGCTGGCATCCGACCAGTCGCAATTCATCAACGGGGCTGTCATCACCGCCGACGACGGCATGGTCTGACCGCCTGATCGCTGACCCGGGGGCGCAAGGCCCCAGCTTCCCGGTTGCGCGCCAAAAGCGCCGTGGGATGGCCGGTTTGCACACCCCAGGGCTTATCCGGTCCCCTTGGGTGCGCCGTAGTCAGCACACATCAATCATCAAAGAAAATTCGTGCGTGGCGGGCCAGTCTTGGCATAATCCGCCATGTCTGCAGATTAAGTCTTTACATACAAATAGAAAAACGCCGCGGTGGCCGCATGGCCCGAGCGGCCCGGACCGGAGGCCGGGGAGATGGAGCAACAAGAAGAGGCACGGCGCAACGCCGTGCCGCAACACGTCGTCGATTCCGCGGTGATCCCGCAGGCGGCCGACGAAGCGCAGGACGCTGATTTCCGGGTATCGCCCCGCATCGAGGACTGGATTGGCGTGATCGTGATGGTGCTGCTGGTCGGCATCACCTTCGCCAACGTGGTGGTCCGCTATTTCACCGACGAGTCGTTTGCCTGGACCGAGGAGTTCTCGGTCTTCCTGATGATCGTGCTGGCGCTGGTCGCCGGCAGCGCCGCGGTGGCGCGCGACCGTAATATCCGCATCGAATTCTTCTTCGAACGCGGCAGCGAGGCCCGCCAGCTGCGCCTGGCGTTCCTGTCGGCGCTGGCCGTGGCGGTGATGTTCATCGCGCTGGCAGTGCTGGGCGCACGCATTACCTGGGATGAGTACTCCTTCGGCGAGACCTCGCCGGGCATCGGCGTGCCGAGCTGGTGGTACTCGATCTGGCTGCCGGTGCTGTCGGCCGGCATCGCGCTGCGCGCGCTGGGGCTGGTGCTGCGCAACGTGCGCGCGCTCAAGGCGCTGCATGAAGGCAAGACCACCACGACGGAGAAGGCGCAATGACGTTCGTCGCCATCACTTTGTTCGTGGTCTTTATCGGCCTGATGCTGCTGGGCGTGCCCATCGGCGTGTCGCTGGGCCTGGGTGGCCTGGTTGCCATCGGCCTGTCCAACCTCGACACCCAGATGTTTGGCCTGCTGGCCGTGCCGCAGAACTTCTATGCGGGGCTGGCCAAGTATCCGCTGCTGGCGATCCCGATGTTCGTGCTGGTGGGGTCGATCTTCGACCGTTCCGGCGTGGCGCAGCGGCTGGTGACCTTTGCCATCGCCATCGTTGGCCGCGGCCCGGGCATGCTGCCGCTGGTGGCGATCCTGGTGGCGATGTTCCTCGGCGGCATCTCGGGCTCCGGCCCGGCCAACGCGGCCGCGGTGGGGGGCGTGATGATCGCGGCGATGTCGCGCGCCGGTTATCCGGGCTCGTACAGCGCCGCGGTGGTGGGCGCGGCAGCCGCGACCGACATCCTGATCCCGCCGTCGGTGGCCCTGATCATCTACAGCGTGCTGGTGCCCGGTGCATCGGTGCCGGCCTTGTTCGCCGCGGGCATGATCCCCGGCATCCTGGCCGGCGTGGCGCTGATCGTTCCGGCGGTGTGGCTGGCGCGCAGGCACAGCATGGGCGCGATCGAGGCCGCGCTGGCGCGCCCGCCGTTCTGGAAGAGCCTGCGCGAGGCCGCGTGGGGGCTGGTGGCGCCGTTCCTGATCCTGGGCGGCATGCGCGCCGGCTGGTTCACGCCGACCGAAGCCGCCGTGGTGGCGGTGGTCTACGGCCTCTTCGTCGGCATGGTGGTGTACCGCAGCATCGGCATGCGCGACCTGTTCACGATCTTCCAGGAGGCGGCCGAGACCTCGGCGGTGATCCTGCTGGTGGTGGCGCTGGCCGGCATCTTCGCCTATGCGCTGTCGACGCTGGGCGTGATCGACCCGCTCGCGCACGCCATCGCCAATTCCGGCCTGGGCGAGTACGGCGTGCTGGCGCTGATCGTGCTGCTGCTGATGACGGTGGGCATGTTCCTGGATGGCATCTCGATCTTCCTGATCTTCGTGCCGCTGCTGCTGCCCATTGTCAATGCCTTCCACTGGAACCCGGTGTGGTTCGGCGTGGTGCTGACGCTGAAGGTGGCGCTGGGCCAGTTCACGCCGCCGCTGGCCGTGAACCTGATGGTGTCGTGCCGGATTGCCCGGGTGCGCATGGAAGAAACCGTGCCCTGGGTGATCTGGATGCTGCTGGCGATGTTTATCGCCATGCTGATGGTGCTGGCCTATCCGCCGCTGGCGACCTGGCTGCCTGAGTACCTCGGCTACTGATGTTCCGCATTCACCAACAAGAATTGACGCTTTCCCGAGAGGAGATGAAATGAAACGTCGTGCCCTGATGCTCGCAACGGCTGCCGCCATTGCCGCTTCCGCCTTCGCCCCCGCCGGCGCAATGGCCCAGACCTACAAGTCCGAGTACAAGATGTCGCTGGTGCTCGGCCCGGCCTTCCCGTGGGGCAAGGGCGGCGAGATCTGGGCCGACCTGGTCAAGCAGCGCACCAACGGCCGCATCAATATCAAGCTGTACCCGGGCACCTCGCTGGTGGCCGGCGACCAGACCCGCGAGTTCTCGGCGATCCGCCAGGGCGTGATCGACATGGCGGTGGGCTCGACCATCAACTGGTCGCCGCAGGTCAGGGAACTGAACCTGTTCTCGCTGCCGTTCCTG
Organism: Cupriavidus sp. CPT47-8839-RL05A; assembly: GCF_058792255.1. Classification (NCBI taxonomy): domain Bacteria; kingdom Pseudomonadati; phylum Pseudomonadota; class Betaproteobacteria; order Burkholderiales; family Burkholderiaceae; genus Cupriavidus; species Cupriavidus sp. CPT47-8839-RL05A. The sequence goes on from NZ_JBYTEG010000020.1 coordinate 40,244, forward strand.
ATGCCCGACTACAAGGCGCTGGACGCGCTCACGCAGGGCGAAGTCGGCAAGTCGATCTTCACCACGCTGGAAAAAGCCGGCGTGGTGCCGCTGGCCTGGGGCGAGAATGGCTTCCGCGAGGTGTCCAACTCCAAGCGCGAAATCCGCAAGCCGGAAGACCTCAAGGGCATGAAGCTGCGCGTGGTCGGTTCGCCGCTGTACATCGAGACCTTCAACGCGCTGGGCGCCAACCCGACCCAGATGAGCTGGGCCGATGCGCAGCCGGCGATGGCCTCGGGCGCGGTCGACGGGCAGGAGAACCCGCAGTCGGTGTTCGCCGCCGCCAAGCTGTACACGGTGGGCCAGAAGTTCGTCACCACCTGGGGCTACGTGGCTGACCCGCTGATCTTCGTGGTCAACAAGCAGATCTGGGAAAGCTGGACCCCGGCCGACCGCGAGATCGTGAAGCAGGCCGCCATCGACGCCGGCAAGCAGGAAATCGCGCTGGCCCGCAAGGGCCTGGCCGAGCCGGGCGCGCCGGCCTGGAAGGACATGGAGGCGCACGGCGTCAAGGTTACGCACCTGACGCCGGCCGAGCATGACGCCTTCCGCAAGGCCACCGCCAAGGTCTACGACAAGTGGAAGAAGCAGATCGGCACCGAGCTGGTGACCAAGGCTGAAGGCGCGATCGCCAAGCGCTAAGCCACGCAGAGGGCCCGCCAGACTCGGCGGGCCTGTTCTTTTGGAGGCTGTGATGAAGCACGTCTATACGGTGGTCATGCCGATCCGCTGGGGCGACATGGATGCCATGGGCCATGTCAACAACACCGTCTATTTCCAGTACCTGGAGCAGGCGCGCATCGAGTGGTTCGCGTCGCTGGGCCGTGGCGGCAAGGATGCAGGCGGGCAGGGGCCGGTCATCATCAATGCGCACATGACTTTCCTGAAGCAGCTGCGCTACCCGGGCGACATCGAGTGCCGCGTCTACGCCGGCCAGCTCGGCCGCACCAGCTTCGAAACCCGCATGGAAATCCGCCGCACCGACCTGCCCGACGTGGTCTGGGCCGAGGGCGGGGCCAAGGTGGTGTGGTGCGATTACACGCAGGAGAAGTCGGTGCCGGTGCCGGCAGAGATCCGCGCGATCATCGAGGGCTGACGCCCGCCACGGGGCTCAGTGGTTGACCAGCCGCTGCACCAGGTCCACCGAGGTACTGGCCCCGTACTTCTTCATCAGCCGCGCCCGGTAGATGTCCACCGTGCGCGGGCTGATCGCCAGCAGCTTGCCGATCTGCTTGCTGGTCTTCCCCTCCACCAGCTGCGCCGCGATCTCGCGTTCGCGCGCGGTCAGCTCGGCCGTGACCTGGCGCTTCTGCGACAGGTCCTCGAAAGTCCAGATCCCGGCGCCCAGCGGTTGCGTGCGGTCCAGCGCGCGCCCGGTGACATGGCACCAGAACAATTCCCCGCCGGCGCGCTTCATGATGCGCTCGTCCGAGTACATGCCGCGCGTGCCCATGATCGGCGCAATGCGCGCGCCGGTGCGCTCGAACTCGTCGGCGGTGGGGTAGAGCACCTGGAACGACTGGCCCAGCAGCGCTTCGCGCGTGGTGCCGAAAATGCGGCAGACCTCCTCGTTGCAGTCTTCGATCACGCGTTCGCGTGACAGCACCAGGCCCACGGGGGCGAGCTGGAAGGCGGTCTGGTAGTCGATTGCGGGCATCTGCTTATGTATTTTTACGTAATGGCGTAGCCGGCTGTGCTTGCGTATGCTGTCGGTCGGACGAGTTGCGGCGACTGTCGCCCGCCTGTTGCCGATTGTACCGTTACAATTTCCCTGCGTCGCCCGCCGCACAACCCGGTGGCGGGAAGAGCGACAGGGAACTACCGAGGAAGGAGCGAAGCATGAACAAGGTCTACGCCAGCGCCGCAGAAGCGCTTGCAGGCGTCGTCCGCGACGGCCAGACGATCGCCGTGGGCGGTTTCGGCCTGTGCGGCATCCCCGAGGCGCTGATTGCCGCGCTGCGCGACAGCGGCGCCAAGCAGCTGACCTGCATCTCCAACAACGCCGGCGTCGATGGCTTCGGCCTGGGCCTGCTGCTGGCCACGCGCCAGATCAGGAAGATGATCTCGTCCTACGTGGGCGAGAACAAGGAGTTCGAGCGCCAGTACCTGGCGGGCGAACTTGAGCTGGAATTCACGCCGCAAGGCACGCTGGCCGAGAAGCTGCGCGCCGGCGGCTCGGGCATCCCGGCCTTCTTCACCAAGACCGGTGTCGGCACCATCGTCGCCGAAGGCAAGGAAATCCGCGAATTCGACGGCCAGCAGTACGTGATGGAGCGTTCGCTGACCGCCGACGTGGCGCTGGTCAAGGCATACAAGGCTGACAGGGCCGGCAACCTGGTGTTCCGCCGCACCGCGCGCAACTTCAACCCGATGTGCGCCATGGCGGGCAAGGTCACCATCGCCGAGGTCGAGCATATCGTCGAGACCGGCGAGCTGGATCCGGATGAAATCCACCTGGCCGGCATCTTCGTGAAGCGCCTGGTGCTGAACACCACCCCCGAGAAACGCATCGAGCAGCGCACCGTGCGCGCGGCCAGCTAAGGAGACGCATCATGGCATGGACACGTGACGAAATGGCCGCGCGCGCCGCGACCGAGCTGCAGGACGGTTTCTACGTCAACCTGGGCATCGGCCTGCCGACGCTGGTGGCCAACTGGGTGCCCGAAGGCATGGAAGTGTGGCTGCAGTCCGAGAACGGACTGCTAGGCATCGGCCCGTTCCCGACCGAGGACGAAGTCGACGCCGACATGATCAACGCCGGCAAGCAGACCGTGACGACGCTGCCGGGCTCGTCGATCTTCTCGTCGGCCGACTCGTTCGCGATGATCCGCGGCGGCCACATCAACCTGGCGATCCTGGGTGCGATGCAGGTCAGCGAGAAGGGCGACCTGGCCAACTGGATGATCCCGGGCAAGATGGTCAAGGGCATGGGCGGCGCAATGGACCTGGTCGCCGGCGTCGGCCGCGTGGTGGTGCTGATGGAACACACCGCCAAGAAGAAGGACGGCACCGAGGACATCAAGATCCTGAAGGACTGCAACCTGCCGCTGACCGGCGTGGGCGTGGTCAACCGCATCATCACCGACCTGGGTGTGATCGACGTGACCGACGAAGGCCTGAAGCTGGTGGAAACGGCTCCGGGTGTCAGCCGCGAGGAAATCCAGGCCAAGACGGGCGCTCCGCTGCTGTAAGCGGGCTGAGCTCCGAAGCCTGGCAGGGCCCCTGAGGTGCGATGCGCCGCAGGGGCTTTTTTTCGGGTCGCTTCGCTTTGGAATTGCCCGGCCGGGCTACGCCAGCCGGCTGCACTCCCTAGCTCTTCCGGCGAATAGCCCGGCAACATCGCTGCGCACTAAGCTGGCTGCTCTCCGGCAAGGCGCAGACCCTGCCGCGGTCGAACCCTCACGGAAGGTGCGCCATGCCGGCTTCCCCGAACCAATCCTTGCCACTGGTCTACGCCTGCTCCGGCTGCTCCAGCGTCGCGCAACTGGCCAATGCCTGCGCGGTACGGCTCGACCGCGGCGGCCGTGCCGAAATGTCCTGCATCAGCGGCGTGGGCGGCGGCGTGCCGGCGCTGACGCGAGTGGCGCGCTCGGGGCGGCCGATCCTGGCGCTGGATGGCTGCCCGCTGGCCTGTGTCAAGGCCTGCCTGGCCAGCGTGGGCGTGGCGGCGGACCGGCACCTGGTGCTGAACCGACTCGGCGCGACCAAGCGCCAGCACGGCGCATGCACCGAGGCCGAGGAACAAGCGATCTGGGGAGAGGTAGAGGCGGCACTGGCGAGCCTGGCCGCCGCAGGCTGAAGCCCGGACGCGCCGTGGCGCGCCCGGTAGCCGCAGGTCAGCCTGCCTGCTTGTTGTAGCTGGCGAACACCGAAGCGGCGCCGTCCGCTTTTACGATCAGCACGTCGAAGGGGTCCTTGCGCGGACCCTGTTCCATGCCGGGCGAGCCGACCGGCATGCCCGGCACGGCCAGGCCGACGGCCTTGGGTTTTGCGGCCAGCAGCTTGCGGATATCCGCCGCCGGCACGTGGCCCTCGATGGCGTAGCCGCCGATATACCCGGTGTGGCAGGAGCCAAAGCGTTCCGGCATGCCGAAACGCTTGCGGTACACGCCGGTGTCCTCGACATCATGCACCGTCACGGTGAAGCCGTTGCTGCGCAGGTGCTTGACCCAATCCTCGCAGCAGCCGCACAGCGGGCTCTTGTAGACGTCGATGGCAAGCGGCTTGGCGGCTTGCGCCAGCGCGCCGGCCACCGGTGCCAGCGCCCCGGCCGAGACCGCGCCCAGCGCCAGCGCGCGCAGGAAACTGCGTCGTTGCATCGCTTGCTCCTTACTGCGCCACCCAGCCACCGTCCATGTTCCAGATCGCGCCGCGGACTTGGCGGGCTGCTTCGGACGACAGGAACACGGCCAGCGCGCCCAGCTCATCGGGCGTGACAAACTGTCCCGAGGGTTGTTTCTCCAGCACCAGCTCGCGCTTGGCCTGTTCCACCGGAATGCCCTCCTTCTGCGCGCGGGCTTCGACCTGCTTCTGCACCAGTGGCGTCAGCACCCAGCCCGGGCAGATCGCGTTGGCGGTGACGCCGGTCTGCGCGGTTTCCAGCGCGGTCACCTTGGTGAAGCCGACGATGCCGTGCTTGGCCGCCACGTAGGCGGACTTCTGCGCCGAGGCCACCAGCCCGTGGGTGGAGGCGACATTGATGATGCGGCCCCAGTCCTTCTGCTTCATGCCGGGCAGCGCCAGGCGCGTGGTGTGGAAGGCCGAGGTCAGGTTGATGGCGATGATCGCGTCCCAGCGCTCGGGCGGGAAATCCTCGATCGCGGCCACGTGCTGGATGCCGGCGTTGTTGACCAGGATGTCGGTGCCGCCGAAGTCGGACTGCGCGTAGCGCATCATGTCTTCGATCTCGGCCGCCTTGCTCATGTCAGCGCCGTGGTAGCCGACCCGGATTCCCTGGCCGGCCTGCGCGATCTCTGCCTTTGCGGCGTCCGCGTCACCAAAGCCGTTGACGATGATGTTGGCGCCCTGGGCCGCCAGCGCTTTCGCGATGCCGAGCCCGATGCCGCTGGTCGAGCCAGTCACCAGTGCGGTCTTGCCGTTGAGCATGTAAGCCTCCGTCGAGAGAAAGGGATGCCACAGAAGGGATGCCACAGGGTTGGCGGAGCGCGCCGTGGCGGTGCGCGGCCGCGCATGCGGGGCGCTGACACTGTGCTGTGGCATTGTACCCGCTGCGGCGTACAATCCAGCTTTGCTCAACCTCCGGCAGCGCCGTCTTTTTGCGGTCCGCGGTCCGGTTCGTCAGGGAGTCCAGATGTCTGCCAGTCCGCGTCTCGGTTTTGTCCAGTGCATCAGTCCGGCGGGCCTGCACCGCATGGCCTACCACGAGTGGGGCGACCCCGCCAATCCGCGCGTGCTGGTGTGCGCGCATGGGCTGACGCGCACCGGCCGCGATTTCGACGCCGTCGCCAGTGCGCTGTGCGGCGATTACCGCGTGGTCTGCCCCGATGTGGCCGGGCGCGGCCGCTCGGAATGGCTGGCCGATGCCAACGGCTACGTGGTGCCGCAGTACGTGTCCGACATGGTTACGCTGATTGCGCGGCTCAATGTGGAGAAGGTGGACTGGTTCGGCACCTCGATGGGCGGGCTGATCGGCATGGGCCTGGCGGGGCTGCCGAAATCGCCGGTGCGCAAGCTGCTGCTCAACGACGTGGGCCCGAAGCTGGCGCCGTCGGCGGTGGAACGGATCGGCGCCTACCTGGGGCTGCCGGTGCGCTTCAAGTCCTTCGAGGAAGGCCTGGCCTACCTGCAGACCATCGGCGCATCGTTCGGCCGCCATACGCCCGAGCAGTGGCGCGAGCTCAACGCCGCCATCCTGAAGCCGGTGCAGGGCACCGACGGCCTGGAATGGGGCTTGCATTACGATCCGCAACTGGCGGTGCCGTTCCGCAAGTCCACGCCCGAGGCCATTGCCGCCGGCGAGGCCGCGCTCTGGCGCAGCTTCGAGGCCATCGAAGGCCCGGTGCTGGTGGTGCGCGGTGCGCAGTCGGACCTGCTGCTGCGCGAGACCGTGGCCGAAATGGTGGCACGCGGCAAGCATGTGAGCTCGGTGGAAGTGCCCGACGTGGGCCATGCCCCGACCTTTGTCGATCCGGCGCAGATTGCGATCGCCCGGCAGTTCTTTACCGGGGCCTGATTGCATCGCATGCCGGCCTTGTTTTTATCAGTCAACGCATTGTCATGAGTAACCTTGAACTGAAGCGCGCCCACGTGGGCAAGCGGTTGTCCGAATACGCGGTCTATAACGGCGTGGTGTATCTCGCCGGTCAGGTGCCCGAGGTCGATCCCAAGGCCGATATCCGCGGCCAGACGCGCGAGGTCCTCGGCCATATCGACCGGCTGCTGGCCGAGGCCGGCAGCGACAAGACCCGCATCCTGTCGTGCCAGATCTTCCTGACCAATGTCGACCAGATCGGCGAGATGAACGAAGTCTGGGACGCCTGGGTGCCGCAAGGCAACACGCCCCCGCGCGCCACCGTCGAAGCCCGCCTGGCCAATCCCGATTACCTGATCGAAGTGGTGGTGACCGCTGCGCTCAACTGATGCAGGCGTTGTGACATGGTGACGTCCACCGACCTGACCGGTCGGGTCGCGGGCATTCCGGATGCCGAACTGGTCGAGCGCGCACTGGCCTACGTGCGCGAGCATGGTGCCGAGGTCGCGCTGCCCACCGGCGAGACCGTGCAGTCGCACGCGCAGGGCATGCTGCGCATTCTCGACGGCCTGCGCGTCGACGACGCCGCGCGCGCCGCCGCCTGCCTGTTCGGGCTGGTGGCCTTCGTGCCCGGCACCGAGGCCGAGATCGCGCCGCGCTTTGGCGACGAGGTGGCACGGCTGGTCGACGGTGTGCGGCAGCTGCTGCGCATCGGCGCCATTGCCGGCAGCCGCCCCGATGCCGAGCCCTCGAAGAACGAAGCGCAGGCGCGCCACGAGCAGGTCGAGGCGCTGCGCAAGATGCTGCTGGCGTTTGCGCAGGATATCCGCGTGGTGCTGGTGCGCCTGGCCTCGCGGCTGCAGACCCTGCGCTGGCTGGCCGAGACCAAGCAGGCGCCGCTGCCCGGCGTGGCGCGCGAAACGCTGGACATCTACGCGCCGCTGGCGAACCGCCTCGGCATCTGGCAGATGAAGTGGGAGCTGGAGGACCTGGCGTTCCGCTTCGAGCAGCCCGATACCTACAAGCGCATCGCCAAACTGCTGGACGAGAAGCGCATCGAGCGCGAAGGCTATATCGGCAGCGCCATCGAACGGCTGCAGTCCGAGCTGGCGACCGCCGGCATCCGTGCCGAGGTCAGCGGGCGGCCCAAGCATATCTACAGCATCTGGAAGAAGATGCGCGGCAAGGAGCTGGATTTTGCCGACCTGTACGATGTGCGCGCCTTCCGCGTGATCGTCGACGATATCAAGGACTGCTACACGGTGCTCGGTATCGTCCACCATATCTGGCAGCCGATCCCGCGCGAGTTCGACGACTACATCTCGCGGCCCAAGGCCAACGGCTACAAGTCGCTGCATACGGTGGTGATCGGCGATGACGGGCGCGCCTTCGAGGTGCAGATCCGCACCCACGAGATGCACCACTTCGCGGAATACGGCGTGGCCGCGCACTGGCGCTACAAGGAAGCGGGCAGCCGCGGCTATGCCGGGCAGTTCTCCGCCAGCGAGCGCTATGACGAGAAGATTGCCTGGCTGCGCCAGCTGCTGGCGTGGAAGGACGATGCCGACCACAGCGTGGCGCACGACGAATCATGGGAGCAGATCAAGCACGCCGCGATCGACGACCACATCTACGTGCTGACGCCGCAGGCGCGCGTGGTGGCGCTGCCGCAGGGCGCCACCGCGGTGGACTTTGCCTACTACCTGCACAGCGACCTCGGCCACCGCTGCCGCGGCGCGCGCGTGGACGGCACCATGGTGCCGCTGAACACGCCGCTGAAGAACGGCCAGACCGTGGAGATCATCGCGGTCAAGCAGGGCGGCCCGTCACGCGACTGGCTCAACGCGGACCTGGGCTACCTGGCCAGCAGCCGCGCGCGGGCCAAGGTGCGGGCCTGGTTCAATGCGCTCGATTCGCAGGAGACCATCGCCCAGGGCCGCGTGCTGATCGACAAGACCCTGCAGCGCGAAGGCAAGACCGCGGTCAAGCTGGAAGACCTGGCCACGCGGCTGGGCTTCAAGACGCCGGAGGACCTGTTTGCGGCAGTGGCCAAGGACGAGTTCAGCCTGCGCCACGTGGAGCACGCGCTGCGACACCCGGAGGGCGAGGTCCAGGTGCCGCTGAGCGAGGAAGACGCTGTCACCAAGAAGAGCCGCGCGACCAGCGTGGCGCGCGGCGCCAAGAGCGGCGTGCTGGTGGTGGGCGTGGATTCGCTGATGACGCAGATGTCGCGCTGCTGCAAGCCGGCGCCGCCGGACGACATCGTCGGCTTTGTCACGCGCGGGCGCGGGGTGTCGATCCATCGGCGCAGCTGCCACACCTTCCAGCAACTGGCCGGGCGCGCGCCGGAGCGGGTGATCCAGACCGAGTGGGGCCAGAAGAGCCACGCCGCGGTCTACCCGGTCGACATCCATGTCGAGGCGATCGATCGCCAGGGGCTGCTGCGCGATATCTCCGAAGTGCTGTCGCGCGAGAAGATCAACGTCACCGGCGTCAAGACGCTCTCCAGCAAGGGCGTTGCGCGCATGCAGTTCACTGCCGAAGTGTCCGAGGCCACGCAGCTGCAGCGCGCGCTGCAGTTGATCGAAGACGTGCAGGGGGTGTTGCAGGCGAAAAGAAAGTGATGCTATACTTGCGCCTTCGCTAGGCTCGTAGCTCAGCTGGTTAGAGCACCACCTTGACATGGTGGGGGTCGTTGGTTCGAGTCCAATCGAGCCTACCAACGAATTGCAGTAAAGCAGTAAAAAGAAGTGCGGCAAGTCCGATTCAACCCCATACGGAACGGAAGGGCATCATGGTTATGACACCGCGAACTACTACCGCTGGCAAGCGACAGTAGTCGAGGTGCGCCTTCGACCCGGTTGGATCGGGTTTGACAAAGAGAAACGCGGCCTTGGCCGCGTTTTTTTTCGTCTGTCGCCTGCCAGCGCCCTGATAAGCTGCCGCGTTTCCGGTGCCGCAGGGCAGGGCAGCAAAGAATAAATCGCCGGTCCCGCAGACATTCAGGGCCGGTGCCACAAGATGCAGTTTGATCCGCTCGGGCGAAGCGCAAGACGCCGCCGGCGGAATCCTGGAGAGTCGAAATGATCGCAATCACGCTGCCGGATGGGTCCCGCCGCGAGTTTCCCGGCCCGGTGACGGTTGCCGAAGTCGCGCAGAGCATTGGCGCCGGCCTGGCCAAGGCCGCGCTGGCCGGCAAGGTGGACGGCCAGCTGGTCGACACGAGTTACAAGATTGATCGCGATGCGGGGCTGGCCATCGTCACGGACAAGGACGCCGATGGCGTCGATGTGATTCGCCACTCCACGGCGCACTTGCTGGCCTATGCCGTCAAGGAGCTCTATCCGGAAGCGCAGGTGACGATCGGCCCGGTGATCGAAAACGGCTTTTACTACGACTTTGCCTACAAGCGTCCCTTCACGCCCGAAGACCTGGCCGCCATCGAGAAGAAGATGACGGAACTCGCCCGCAAGGACGAGAAGGTCGTGCGCGAAGTATGGAACCGCGACGAAGCGGTGGCGCTGTTCGAGTCGATGGGCGAAAAGTACAAGGCCGAGATCATCGCCTCGATCCCCGCCGACCAGGAAATCGGCCTGTACCGCGAAGGCAGCTTCGTCGACCTGTGCCGTGGCCCGCACGTGCCGTCCACGGGCAAGCTGAAGGTCTTCAAGCTGATGAAGGTGGCCGGCGCCTACTGGCGCGGCGACGCCAACAACGAGATGCTCCAGCGCATCTACGGCACGGCCTGGGCCAGGAAGGAAGACCAGGAAGCCTACCTGCACATGCTGGAAGAGGCCGAGAAGCGCGACCACCGCAAGCTGGGCAAGACGCTCGACCTGTTCCACCTGCAGGAAGAGGCGCCCGGCATGGTGTTCTGGCACCCGAAGGGCTGGCAGGTGTGGCAGGCCGTCGAGCAGTACATGCGCGGCCGCCTGACGGACGCCGGCTACGATGAGGTCCGCACGCCGCAGGTGATGGATCGTTCGCTTTGGGAAAAGTCCGGCCACTGGCAGAACTACAAGGAGAACATGTTCGTCACGGAGTCGGAGAAGCGCGATTACGCGATCAAGCCGATGAACTGCCCGGGCCATGTGCAGATCTTCAACCACGGCCTGCGTTCGTACCGCGACCTGCCGCTGCGCCTGGCCGAATTCGGCGCCTGCCATCGCAACGAGCCGTCGGGCGCGCTGCACGGGCTGATGCGCGTGCGCGGCTTTGTGCAGGATGATGCGCACATCTTCTGCACGGAAGAGCAGATCGTGGCGGAGGCCAAGGCCTTCAACGAACTGGCGTTCTCGGTCTACGACGACTTCGGCTTCAAGGATGTGAAGGTCAAGCTGTCGCTGCGCCCGGACCAGCGTGCCGGCTCGGACGAGATCTGGGATCACGCCGAAGAGGGCCTGCGCCTGGCGCTGCGCGCCTGCGGCGTGGATTGGGAAGAGCTGCCGGGCGAGGGCGCGTTCTACGGCCCCAAGGTCGAGTACCACATCAAGGATGCGATCGGCCGCTCGTGGCAGTGCGGCACGCTGCAGCTTGACCTGGTGCTGCCGGAGCGCCTGGATGCCGAATACGTCTCCGAGGACAACTCGCGCAAGCGCCCGGTGATGCTGCACCGGGCCATCCTGGGTTCGTTCGAGCGTTTCCTGGGCATCCTGCTGGAAAACCACGCCGGTGCGCTGCCGGCCTGGCTGGCCCCGGAGCAGGTGGTGGTCATGAATATTGCGGATTCGCAGGCGGAATACGCCGAAAGCGTCGTGCAATTGCTGCAAAAACAAGGGTTTAGGGCCAAGGCTGATTTGCGTAATGAGAAAATTACGTATAAAATCCGCGAGCATTCGCTTCAAAAGGTTCCCTACCTGCTGGTAGTGGGCGACAAGGAGCGGGATGCCAGTCAAGTGGCCGTGCGTGCCCGTGGCAACGTGGATCTGGGTGTGATGCCCGTCTCCGCGTTTGTTGAGCGTCTGCAAAACGACGTCGCCAGCAAAGCCTGATGGGTGGTGAGCACGGCTTGTTTTTTTGTCTTCTTGAGGTAACGCAACATCGCTACGGACAAAGGTCATCGCATCAACCGGGAAATCAGCGCGCCTGAGCTGCGCCTGGTAGGGGTTGATAACGAACAGCTCGGCATCGTCAAGTTCATGGACGCGCTCCGGCTGGCTGAAGATAAGGACTTGGACCTGGTCGAGATCGCGCCGAACGCGGTTCCGCCCGTCGCCCGGATCATGGATTACGGGAAGTTCAAGTACGAGGAAGCCAAGCGCGCCCACGAGGCGAAGCTGAAGCAGAAAATCATCCAGGTCAAGGAAGTCAAGTTCCGGCCGGGTACGGATGATGGCGACTACAACGTCAAGCTGCGCAACCTGAAGCGCTTCCTGGAAGACGGCGACAAGACCAAGATCACGCTGCGGTTCCGTGGTCGCGAGATGGCGCACCAGGAAATCGGCGCGCGCATGCTCGAACGCCTGAAGGCGGACCTGGAAGAAATCGGCCAGGTCGAGCAGATGCCGAAGATGGAAGGGCGCCAGATGGTGATGGTGCTCGCCCCCAAGAAGAAGAAGTAATTCCTGCGCGGTGCAGCGGCCGGGATGCCAGGCATCCCGGCGTTGCTTCGCGCGGAAGTCGCGCGTGGTCCGCAAGGGCCGCTGTGCAACAACAAGTGGATGCGGGTCTTGCAAGCGTCGGCGTGAGCCGTCCACCTGCATGCATGTCATATGAGCTGGAGTTTTTCATGCCGAAGATGAAGACGAAGAAAAGCGCCTCCAAGCGCTTTACTGCCCGTCCGAACGGTTCGTTCAAGCGTGGCCAGGCCTTCAAGCGTCACATCCTGACCAAGAAGACCACCAAGAACAAGCGTCAACTGCGCGGTACTCAGGACGTCCATGAGACGAACCTGAAGTCGGTGCGCGCGATGATGCCTTACGCATAACCCCTGACGAAAACGAAAGGAGAATTACATGCCTCGAGTAAAGCGTGGGGTCACTGCACGGGCCCGTCACAAGAAAGTCATCGATGCTGCCAAGGGTTACCGCGGCCGTCGCAATAATGTCTACCGCATCGCCAAGCAGGCGGTCATGCGTGCTGGCCAGTACGCGTACCGCGATCGCCGCAACAAGAAGCGCGTGTTCCGCGCTCTGTGGATTGCGCGTATCAATGCCGCGACGCGTGAGCATGGCATGACCTACAGCGTGTTCATGAACGGTCTGAAGAAGGCCTCGATTGAACTGGACCGCAAGGTGCTGTCGGACATGGCTATTCACGACAAGCCTGCCTTTGCCGCCATCGTCAACCAGGTGAAAGCCACCGTTGCCTGATGCCGGCTGCGGCAGCGCGTAAGCGCTGCCGGGCAAGCACCGACCGCAAGGTCGACCGCCGACCGCAAGGTCCGCTGAAACGGGGCTCCTCACCGAGCCCCGTTTTTATTTCGAATGCCGTTTCAGTTGCCGCTATCCGGTTGCCGAGACCGCATTCGAAACGAACACCGCACGTAGTGCCAACCCACGTCGGACCGGTGCGTACCGGCCCGACGCCAAAAATCCCACGACCGCCGCCATGTCTCAGGATCTGGATCAAATTGTCGCCGATGCCCAGGCCGCCTTCGCCGCTGCCAACGACAACGCCACGCTGGAAAACGAAAAGGCCCGCTTCCTGGGCAAGACCGGCGCGCTGACCGAACTGCTCAAGGGCCTCGGCAAGCTCGACCCGGAAACCCGCAAGACGGAAGGCGCCCGCATCAACCAGATCAAGCAGCAGGTTGAAGCTGCCCTGCAGGCACGCCGCCAGGCGCTGGCCGATGCGCTGATGAACGCGCGCCTGGCCGCCGAGGCCATCGACGTCACGCTGCCTGGCCGTGCGGTCAGCCGCGGCAGCCTGCACCCGGTGATGCGCACGTGGGAGCGCGTCGAGCAGATCTTCGGCTCGATCGGTTTCGATGTGGCCGACGGCCCCGAGATCGAGACCGACTGGATGAACTTCACCGCGCTGAACAATCCGGACAACCATCCGGCGCGTTCGATGCAGGACACGTTCTACGTGGATGGCCGCGACAGCGAAGACAAGCTGTTGCTGCTGCGCACGCATACCAGCCCGATGCAGGTCCGCTACGCCAAGATGCATGTCGAGAAGTACGCCGGCAAGGCGATGCCGCCGATCAAGGTGATCTGCCCGGGCCGCACCTACCGTGTCGACAGCGACGCCACGCACTCGCCGATGTTCAACCAGGTCGAAGGCCTGTGGATCGGCGAGGACGTCAGCTTTGCCGACCTGAAGGGGGTGTACACCGACTTCCTGCGCAAGTTCTTCGAGCGCGATGACATCCAGGTGCGCTTCCGCCCGTCGTACTTCCCGTTCACCGAGCCGTCGGCAGAGATCGACATGGCCTTCGGCAACGGCAAGTGGCTGGAGATCTCCGGTTCGGGCCAGGTGCATCCGAACGTGCTGCGCAACATGGGCCTCGATCCCGAGCGCTATATCGGTTTCGCGTTCGGCTCCGGCCTGGAGCGCCTGACCATGCTGCGCTATGGCATCAACGACCTGCGCCTGTTCTTCGAGGGTGACGTGCGCTTCCTGCGCCAGTTCGCCTGACGCGCCGCCGTCCCCTCGTCAACGACCACACAGAATACTTACCGGATCAGAAGCGCCATGCAATTCTCGGAATCCTGGCTTCGCACCTTCGCCAACCCTGAAAAGATCTCCACCGACGCGCTGTCGCACACGCTGACCATGGCCGGCCTGGAAGTGGAAGAGGTCGGCTCGGTCGCGCCGCCGTTCGACAAGGTGGTGGTCGCGCGCGTGCTGTCGACCGAGCGCCATCCCAACGCCGACCGCCTCAACGTGTGCCAGGTCGATGCCGGCACCGGCGAGACCCTGCAGATCGTCTGCGGCGCGCCCAACGTCAAGCCCGGCATCCTGGTGCCGTGCGCACTGGTCGGCGCCGTGTTGCCGCCGTCCGAGGATGGCGGCAAGCCGTTCGAGATCAAGATCGGCAAGCTGCGCGGCGTGGACAGCTACGGCATGCTGTGCTCGGCGCGCGAACTCAAGCTGTCGGAGGACCACGGTGGCCTGATGGTGCTGCCGGAAGACGCGCCGGTCGGCCAGGACATCCGCCAGTACCTCGACCTGGACGACCAGGTCTTTGTCATCAAGCTGACGCCGAACAAGGCTGACTGCCTGTCGATCCACGGCGTGGCGCGCGAAGTGTCGGCGCTGACCGGCGCTGCGCTGAACCTGCCGGAGATGACGCCGGTGGCGGTGACGATCCAGGACAAGCTGCCGGTCAAGGTGTCGGCGCCGGACCTGTGCGGCCGCTTCTCCGGCCGCGTGATCCGCGGCGTGAATGCGCGCGCGGCCACGCCGGCATGGATGGTGCAGCGCCTGGAGCGCTCGGGCCAGCGCAGTGTTTCCGCGCTGGTCGATATCTCGAACTACGTGATGCTGGAACTGGGCCGTCCGTCGCACGTGTTCGACCTGAGCAAGATCCACGGCGGCCTGGACGTGCGCTGGGGCCGCAAGGGCGAGAAGATCAAGCTGCTCAACGGCAATACCATCGAGGTCGACGAGCAGGTCGGCGTGATCGCCGATGACAAGGAGATCGAAAGCCTGGCCGGCATCATGGGCGGCGACAGCACCGCCGTGACGCTGGACACCACGGACATCTATCTCGAGGCCGCATTCTGGTGGCCCGCTGCGATCCAGGGCCGTGGCCGCCGCTATAACTTCTCGACCGATGCCGGACACCGCTTCGAGCGCGGTGTGGACTACGCTACCACGGTCGAGCATATCGAGCGCATCACCGCGCTGATCCTCGAGATCTGCGGCGGACAGGCCGGCCCGGTGGACGACCACGTGGTCAACCTGCCGCAGCGCAAGCCGGTCAGCCTGCGCGTGGCGCGCGCCGAGCGCGTGCTGGGCATCGAGCTGTCGCCTGCGGCCATCGCCGATGTATTCCAGCGCCTGCAGCTGCCGTTCACGCGCACCCAGGGCGCCGAGGGCGAGGTGTTTGAAGTCACGCCGCCGAGCTACCGCTTCGATATCGAGATCGAGGAAGACCTGATCGAGGAAGTGGCCCGCATCTATGGTTTCGAGCGCATCCCGGCCCGTCCGCCGATCGCCGAAAGCGAGATGCGCCCGACCAACGAGGCCCGCCGCTCCAGCCACGTGGTGCGCCATGCCGTGGCCGCGCGCGACTACCAGGAAGTCATCAACTTCGCCTTCGTCGAAGAGAAGTGGGAGCGCGACTTCGCCGCCAACGACAACCCGATCCGCCTGCTGAACCCGATCGCCAGCCAGCTGGCGGTGATGCGCTCGACGCTGATCGGCGGCCTGGTCGACAAGGTGCGCTACAACCTGAACCGCAAGGCTGCGCGCGTGCGCCTGTTCGAGGTGGGCCGCGTGTTCCATCGCGACGCCAGCGTGAAGGATGGCGGCCTGACGGTGGCCGGCTACGATCAGCCGATGATGGCCGCGGGCATTGCCTATGGCCCGGCGTTCGAAGAGCAGTGGGGCATCCCCGCGCGCAACGTCGACTTCTTCGACATCAAGGGCGATGTCGAGGCACTGTTCCATCCGCGCGTGCCGCGCTTCGAGCCGGTGTCGCACCCGGCGCTGCACCCGGGCCGCGCCGCGCGCGTGCTGCTCGACGGCAAGGCGGTGGGCGTGGTCGGCGAGCTGCATCCGCGCTGGCTGCAGGAATACGAGCTGACGCACGCCCCGGTCGTGTTCGAGCTGGCGCTTGACGCGCTGCGCGACACCGGCCTGCCGGTGTACACCGAGATCTCCAAGTTCCCGGCCGCCGTGCGCGACCTGGCCATGGTCGTGAAGCAATCGGTGCGCGTGCAGGACCTGCTCGACGCCATGCGCGCGGCACTGGAAAAGCAGGGCTACGGCCGCTACTGCCAGAGCCTGGTGCTGTTCGACGAGTTCCGTCCCAAGGGCGCTTCCGCTGCCATTGGCGCGGACGAGAAAAGCCTTGCGTTCCGGGTGACCTTGCAAGATACTGGGTCGACCCTCCAGGACGAAACCGTCGACAGCGCAGTGCGCTGCATGGTCGACGCGCTGACAGAGGCCTTCCAGGCCCGGCTGCGCGGCTGAGCCATCGCCAGTACGCAACAAGTACGCGACGGACACACGATAAACAAGGGCGCCCGGGCTTGCCCCGGGCGGATCGCCAGACACACACTTGAGCGATCGACATGAATGATCGAGACGCGAATTCCATGACCGCTGCAGCACTGGGTGAGATGAGCGACCGGCAGGCTTCCTCCCTTGACGACGCGATGCCGGATGCGCGCGCGACCGAAGTTCCCACGCTGACCAAGGCCGAACTCGCCGAGATGCTGTTCGACCAGGTGGGCCTGAACAAGCGCGAATCGAAGGATATGGTCGAGGCCTTCTTCGACGTCATCCGCGAAGCGCTGGAGCAGGGCGACAGCGTCAAGCTGTCCGGCTTCGGCAATTTCCAGTTGCGCGACAAGCCGCAGCGGCCCGGCCGCAATCCCAAGACCGGCGAAGTCATTCCAATCACCGCTCGCCGCGTGGTCACGTTCCACGCCAGCCAGAAACTCAAGGGCCTGGTGGAAGAACGCGCGGGCATCGTCGGCTGACGCGTCACCCGAACGGCGGATTGCTTCCCGAAGCCGGCATCGGTATGCTTCTGGGCGCGCACCTGGTGTGCGCCAACCGCATGGCCGGCATGGCCTGACGCTCGTCTACACACCACATGTCGGACAAATCCAGCGATCGCATCGCGTTGCCGCCGATTCCGGCCA
This sequence comes from Cupriavidus sp. CPT47-8839-RL05A, assembly GCF_058792255.1. Taxonomy (NCBI): domain Bacteria; kingdom Pseudomonadati; phylum Pseudomonadota; class Betaproteobacteria; order Burkholderiales; family Burkholderiaceae; genus Cupriavidus; species Cupriavidus sp. CPT47-8839-RL05A. The sequence continues at coordinate 57,257 of NZ_JBYTEG010000020.1, forward strand.
AGCGCTACTTCACCATCGGTGAGGTGAGCGAGCTTTGCGCCGTCAAGCCGCACGTCCTGCGCTATTGGGAACAGGAGTTCACGCAACTCAAGCCCGTCAAGCGCCGCGGCAACCGCCGCTACTACCAGCACCATGAAGTCCTGCTGATCCGCCGCATCCGCGAACTGCTCTACGAACAGGGCTTCACCATCAACGGCGCGCGCAATCGCCTCGATGAAGGCCGTCATCACAGTGGGGCAGCGGCAGCGCCTGAGGCCGCAGAGGCTGGCGAAGAAAATGCGGCGGCATTGTCGGTCGACATCGGCGGCCTGCGCAATGAACTGGTCGAAGTGCAGCACCTGCTCGCGCAACTGCGGGAGATCGCGAAGCACGGATAATTTCGACGTCGGGAGCTAGTCATACGGGAAATGCTTCTGTTATAATCTTTTGCTTCGGGGCGTAGCGCAGCCTGGTAGCGTACCTGCATGGGGTGCAGGTGGTCGGAGGTTCAAATCCTCTCGCCCCGACCAGACAGAACCCGCTTGGTGAATAGCCAGGCGGGTTTTTTATTTTCTGCGTGGAAATGGCCGGCCAGTGCGGTAACGCTTTGATACAGCCGTCGCCGATGCCCGTTGCTATGCTCTGCCATCCTCCCGACCGATTCCCCACTTATGTTCCGAAAGCTCTGTGTGGCTACCCTTGCGCTCCTCTGGCTGACGGCCGCGGCTGCCGCACGCGCCGATGACCGCGGCTACCCGAGCGCATATCGTGGCGGTGAGTACCAAGAGAAATTCCGTAGCGGCCCTTGTGAAATCGAACGCGAACAGAAGCGCGATGGCGAATACAAGGAAGAGCGCAAATGCAAGGGCGGCCCGCGTGGCTATGAGCGGAAGCAGAAGTACCGCGACGGCCCTTGCCTGATCGAGCGCGAATGGAAGGACGACGGTGAATACGAAGAGAAGGTCGAATGCAAGCGTGGATAAGTGCATGACCTTTCGGCCCGCCATGCGCGGCGCTGGCTGTTACTGCGAAAAGCAGGCCCGCTTTCTACCTAACCTGTTGCAACGATAGCGATCGCTGCTGTCGTTCTTACTTTTCCTGTGGAGCTTGCGCCATATATGCGCAACGCACGCAAGCACTCGGACGCCCGGGAAGGGCAGGTCGCCGATTGCATCAGCGAGCTTGGTTGGACGCGGCCGGTGCTGGCTGACTCCGGGTAGCCCGCCAAGCTGCCCTATTGGACCGCATCCAATACTCAGGCATGGTGTGGCTCTGACATAGGCCAAAGGTCTTCTCGCTGGACCAGGGAATCGGCTTCGCTGTCGGTGAGACTGTCACTCACAAAGAACTCGCGGCGTTCGACGTTGTTTCCAATGGCACGTTCGAGGGTTACCCGACGATACGTTGCCTGATGCGCAGGGTCGTTCGCGAAGGCTGTTACCGGGCGATAGGTGAGAACGGATGACAAGGTGTTGGGGTTGTCACGGACCGTGGTTCCATGCAGTGGGCCCCCAACGTAGGTAATGTCCATGGCCTGTTGAAGCGCAACGTTCAGCGTTGCGTTCATCAGCGTCTGCCAACCTTCCCCGCTGGCGCGGAATGCATCCAGTATGTCCGCGTCATAGCGAATGCTCACCAGTTCCTTGGTGCTGGCGAGCCTGGGTCGACCGCGGCCGCGCTTGCCGAGCGGCTTCATGGCCTGCATCTCTTTCGCCGAGACCTCGTACGTGTCCGGATCCGCAGCGATGCCGCGGTTGATGGCCGCGTCCTCTTCGTCGGTCGGCACGACGATCTTAGGCTTGGTCGACATAGTTCCTTGCCTCGCGTTTGTTGGCCTTGCGCAGGCTGATGATATGCATTGCATTCCCGCGCTGGGTGAACACCACGCAATAGAGGCGCTCATCAATGACGCCGAGTGATGTCCATACAGAATAATTGTAGCTGCAAATAATGGGTGGACCCAAGATTATCTGTGCTGCAGGATATGAATCCGCATCCTGAGTGCCTGTTGGGCTATACGCGCTGCTCGACCGTTGCCAGAAAAGGCGGCGAGATACCCGGGTTCTCCCGTCATGGCGCGCCGGTACCCTGGCTTAGACTGGTCCCGCTGTACTCACCAGCCCGCCCGCACCCCGCCGCCGCGGGCTGTTTTTTGGGTGGAGGCTAGCGCGCCAGCCTGCGCAACAGCGCGTCATGTCCGCATGCCAGGCCGGCAAGCGCCGTTGCGTCGGCCAGTTCGAATTCGCTGAACTGGAAGGCTGGTGCCACGGTGCAGCCGACCAGGGCGAAGTCCATGCCATCGGCCATATCCACGCGTTCGGCGGCAAACCATTGGCCGGCGGGCACCATTGCCTGGAAGGCCGCGCCGGGATGCCGCAGCGGGTCGCCCAGGCGCTGCGTGACGATGGTGCCGTCCACGATCCGGTGCACGTCCACGGGGGAGCCTGCGTGGTAGTGCCAGAGTTCGTCGGACCGGATGCGATGCCACGCGGAATAGTCGTTGCCGCACAGCATGTAGTGGATCGCGGTGCAGGCTGCGCGTGTGCGGCCGTCCTGGCAGACGACCTGCTCTTCGCCGCGATAGGTTTCGCGGTAGTAGCCGCCTTCCGGATGCGGCTGCAGGTCGAGCGAGCGGATCAGTTGGCTGGCGGTCGGGCTGAGGTCTGGCATGTGGGCAAGCGGCGTGGCGCATCGGCGATGCGGAAGCCGTAGCTTAAAGCAGTGCGAAGCGTGCCTGGCCGGGGCCGACGAGGGTGGGGCGGCTGACCGGGTAGCGGTGACGGGTGCCCTGGGCGTCGAAGGACAGGAAATCCGGCGTCCAGCGCAGGGCCTGCAACTGGAGTGGCTCGATGCCGTCGACGAGGATGGCGCCGGCGTCCACGCAGACACTGCCGCAAGGCAGGCGCAGGGATTCGCTGTCGTCGCCGAAGTAGTAGGCCTCGAGCAGGATGGAATCGGACTGGTACAAGGGCATGGGCAGTATCCGAATACTGTATGGATGTACAGTATAGCTCTGGCCAGCGCTTCGGTCATCCCCGACGATTCTCATTTTCGTGCGCCGCCACACCCTGCGGCGCTGTGCCATTGCCGCGTGGAAGTTGGTGGCAAGCGGTGTCGGCCTGTATTGGTATAACCTGAAAGCGATGCCGGTCGCACAGCATGGTCGTGCCAGGACCGGCAGGGTCGCTGCGGGGGATGCCATGGCGAGGTGCGGGAGCAGGGCTTGCTGGTTTGGTTTGGGCGTGGTGCTGGGCGCGGCGGTGGGCGGTGCCTGCGCCATGCTGGTGCGCACGGCCGCGGAGCGGCGGGTGCTGCGCCAGCCCGATGTGCCGCTGGTGCCGTCCGATCCCACCGCGGATCAGGCGCTGACCGATACTGCCACTGACGTGGTGGAGTACGGCGGCTTCGTGATCCACGTGTATTGCCACGCGCTGGGCATGGGGCGATTCAAGGCCCTGTGCGATATCTGGGAGTCGGGCGCCGTGGTGCTGGAGGGCGGCGCGCCGCCGGCCACGCACGCCACGCCCGAAGATGCGCGCGCCGCGGCGATTTCGTGGGCGCGGCAATGGGTGCAGCACAATGGCTGAGGGCGCCGGCGCGCAATCATCGCCATGACAGGAGATGCCGATGCACGCCTGTGACCTGTGTCATCAGCTGGTGGGCGAACCGTCCAGCGTGCCGCCACACGAGCACCTGGCTGCCTCGGGCATTGCGGCCATGAGCAACCGGTGCAAGGTCGACAGCCGCTGGCGCTGCACCGGCTGCGGCGCCTGGATGTACCAGAGCACGGCATTGGGTGAGCCGCCGAATATGTGGCGAATGGGCGCGCGCCCGGTCGACTGGCCTGATAATCACGGCTGAGCAGGCATGGCCGCGCCGCCACCGGGCAGTGCGGCCATGCCCCGTATCGCGCCCGGCTCAGGCTCTCGGGCGTCTGTTTCAAGGAGATTTCATGTTTGTTTGTGGGAACCAGGCTTGCGGTGCGCGCTGGGAGCCGAATGAGGTGCAGATCCGCAATGAAGGGCAGGGTCCCGTGTTCCGTTGCCCGCAGTGCGGCGCACGCAATCACGTCCAGGCACGCATCGCGCGCGACGGCAGCACGGTCTACCGCCAGGTGGCGGCGAAGCCGGTACCGCGCTAGCCCGGATCGGCGGACGGCAAGCCATGTCACCCCACGCATGTGGGGTCAAATCCACATGGTTGCCGCCTTAAGCTTGCTCAGGCGGGACCGTTATACACAATCATGGACTTTGCCGACCTTCCTCAAGACTCTGCCTCCAATGCTGAACGCATGGGCTGGGCGAACGCTTCGCCGGAAGTGATCGCCAAGGTATTGAATTCAGCACTGGCAGCGCAGGACCTCTCAGGGTTTGCCGCGCTGCTGTCGGATATCGCGCGTGACCGCGGCCTCAAGGGCGAGCGTGCCGCGCACCAGTCGATCTACGACATGCCGTACGCCAGCCTGCTGCCCAGGCAGAAACACCTGCTTTCCGATGCCTTCGACCTGCTGGTCCTGCTCGGGCTGGAACTGCGCCCGCGTGGCGCCGGCGCCGGCATCGGTGACGATGCGGACCTCGACACGGACGCGGAAGCAGACGAATAAGCGCGGGCTGGCCAGCGCTATGCGCGTTCCAGCATGCCGATCTCGCGCACCGCGACCGACAGCATCGACAGCCCCGCAGCCCCCGAGGCGCGCTGGTCGGCCAGCATGCGCGTAAAGCGTTCCAGCGCGCCATGACGGCTGGAGCGCCAGGCATCGATCATGGCTTCGGGCGTATCCAGTTCACCCGCCTGTGACAGCACGCTGACGGTCAGTGCGCGCTTGAGCCGCCCCAGGTCTTCCAGCGTGGTGGTGCGTGCCAGCAGGTCCCAGTGCGTGTCCGATGGCAGCGCCAGCGCGCGCTCGCGCAGCCAGCTGAAGCTCAGGTGGCTGTCCAGCGCGAAATAAACCCCCGCCACCAGGTCCAGGCTGCGTTCGCATGCGGTGGCCACTTCGGCGATATCGAGCGCGGCGGCGGAGATCTCGCTGCCGGCCACGCGCACAGCCAGCGCTTCGTCGACCCCTGCATCCGTCAAGGCCCGGGTGCGCTCTGACAGTGCCGTCGCATCGGCCGGCGGCAGCAGCCGCGGCAGTTGCGGGGCCAGCCATTGCGCGGCCTGGGCAAAGCGCGCCAGGTCCTCGGCGGCCTTGCTGCCGCTGCGCAGATAGCGGATGAACCACAGGCACGCGCGCTCCAGCAGCAGCGCCACGGCCCCGAACATGCGCGCCTGCTCGGCATCGGCCACACGGTTGTCCAGCGCATCGATCTCCTGCCACAGGGTGGTCAGGCCGAAGACATCGCGTGCGATCAGGCAGGCGCGCACGATATCGGCCGGGCGTGCGTCGGTCTCTTCCATGATCCGGTGCACGAAGGTGGCGCCGATACGGTTGACCAGCATATTGGTCAGGTGCGTCGACAGGATCTCGCGCCGCAGCGGGTGGCGCTGCATCGCGTCGGCGTAACGCTGGCGCAGCGGCACCGGGAAATAGTCCGACAGCAGTCCGGCGACCAGCGTGTCTTCCGGCACGTCGGAGGCCAGCAGTTCGTCGTACAGCCACATCTTGCTGTAGGCAAGCAGCACGGCACGCTCGGGCGATGCCAGGCCTTCATCGGCCAGCTTGCGCTCGGCGATTTCTTCCTCCGAAGGCAGGAACTCCAGCGGCCGGTTGAGCCGTCCGGCGCGCTCCAGCCAGCGCACCAGGCGCGCCTCGCCGTCGAGCAGCGCGGGGCTGCTGCGCCCGGCCACGGACAGTGCCTGGGTCTGGTAGTAGTTGTCCTGCAGCACCAGCAGGCCGACCTCGTCGGTCATCTCGGCCAGCAGCTTATTGCGCTGCTTCTCGGTCATTTCGCCGTCGGCAACCACCAGCCCGAGCAGGATCTTGATATTGACCTCGTGGTCCGAGCAGTCCACCCCGGCCGAGTTGTCGATGGCGTCGGTGTTGATGCGCCCGCCCTTGCGCGCGAACTCGATGCGGCCCAGCTGGGTGAAGCCGAGGTTGCCGCCTTCGCCGACCACCTTGCAGCGCAGGTCATTGCCGTTGACACGCACCGCGTCGTTGGTGCGGTCGCCGGCCTGCAGGTGGGTTTCCTGGCTGGACTTGACGTAGGTGCCGATGCCGCCGTTGTAGAGCAGGTCGACCGGCGCCATCAGGATGGCGTGGATCAGCTCGGCCGGCGACAGCGTGGCTGCCGTGACCCCCAGCACCGCCTGCACCTGCGGCGACAGCGCGATGGTCTTGGCGCTGCGCGGATAGATGCCGCCGCCGGCGGAGATCAGCGTGGCGTCGTAGTCGGCCCAGCTGGAGCGGGGCAGGCCGAACAGCCGCGTGCGCTCCTGCAGGCTCCTTGCCGTGTCCGGGTCGGGATCGAGGAAGATATGCCGGTGGTCGAACGCCGCCACCAGCCGGATATGCGGCGACAGCAGCATGCCGTTGCCGAACACGTCGCCCGACATGTCGCCGATGCCGGCCACGGTGAAGTCCGTGGTCTGGATATCGACACCCATCTCGCGGAAATGCCGCTTGACCGATTCCCACGCACCGCGCGCGGTAATGCCCATCTTCTTGTGGTCATAGCCGACCGAGCCCCCGGACGCAAAGGCATCGCCCAGCCAGAAGCCGTATTCGGCCGAGATCGCGTTGGCGAAGTCGGAGAACGTCGCGGTGCCCTTGTCGGCGGCGACCACCAGGTAGGGGTCGTTGTCGTCGTGGCGCACCACCTCGGGTGGCGGCACCAGCTGGCCGCCGACGAGGTTGTCGGTCAGGTCCAGCAGCCCGCGCAGGAAGGTCTGGTAGCAGGCAATGCCCTCCTGCAGGAATGCATCGCGGTCGGTGGGCGGGGGCGGGCGCTTGACCACGAAGCCGCCCTTGGAGCCCACCGGAACGATCACCGTGTTCTTGACCATCTGCGCCTTCATCAGGCCCAGCACTTCAGTGCGGAAGTCCTCGCGCCGGTCTGACCAGCGCAGTCCGCCGCGGGCCACGCGCCCGCCGCGCAGGTGCACGCCCTCAACGCGCGGCGAGTAGACCCAGATCTCGAACATCGGGCGCGGCTCGGGCAGGCCGGGGACCAGCGCGGGATTGAACTTGAACGACACATACGGGCGCGGCTGGCCTTCCTCGCCGCGGTGGAAATAGTTGGTGCGCACGGTGGCGTTGATCACGCCCAGGAAGAGCCGCAGGATGCGGTCCTCATCCAGGTTGGGCACCTTGTCCAGCGCCGCGCCGATATCGGCCAGCAGCTTGTCGCAGCGCGCCTGGCGGGCGGTGTCGGTGGCGACCTCGCTGAAGGTGTCGAAGCGCGCCACGAACAGGCCGACCAGCATGGCGGCAATGGCCGCGTTGCCGGTCAGCGCGCGCTCGATATAGGCGTCACTGAAGGTCGAGCCCACCTGGCGCAGGTAGCGGGCATAGGCGCGCAGGATGGTGACGTCGCGTGCGGCCAGCTCGGCGCGCAGCACCAGGCGGTTGAAGTCATCGTTCTCGATCTCGCCGTGCCAGGCGCGCGCGAAGGCATCCTCGAACAAGGCCTTGACGCGCGCGATGTCGAATTCCGCCGCGCTGCCGCTGTCGGCAATCTCCAGCCCGAAGTCGTGCACCCATACCGGCGCGCCGCTGTCGGGTTCGATCAGGTAGGGGCGCTCTTCATCCACGCGCACGCCCAGGTGTTCCAGCATGGGCAGGCTGTGCGACAGCGCGATCGGCTCGCCGGCACGGTACACCTTGAAGCGGAACACCCCCGGCGCGGCCTCGATCGGCCGGTACAGGTTCATCGCCATGCCGTTGCCGCGCAGCGCGTGCTCCATCAGCTCGATATCGCGCACCGCGGTGCGGGCCGGGTAGTCCTCACGGTAGCCGGCGGGGAACGAGCCGCCGTAGCGCTGCAGCAGCCGGTTGCCTTGCTCTTCGCCGTGGCTTTCATGCAGGGCTTCAGCGAGATCGTCCTGCCAGCGGCGGCTGGCGTGCACGATGCGCGCCTCCAGCTCGCGCGTATCAACGTGCGGCATGGTGCCGGGCTCGCCGCGCACGGTGAGCTGGATGCGCGCCAGCGGCGACTCGGACAGCAGTGGCGTGAACTCGCAACTGGTGCCGTGGAAAGCCGCGGTCAGCAGCTTCTGGATCTTCTGGCGCAGGTCGGTGTTGTACTTGTCGCGCGGCACGAACACCAGGCACGAGACAAAGCGGTCGAAGCGGTCGCGCCGCACAAAGAGCCGGGTGCGCTGGTGTTCCTGCAGCCGCAGGATGCCGGTGGTGATGTCGAACAGTTCGTCCTCGGTGGCCTGGAACAGTTCATCGCGCGGATATTGCTCAAGGATGGTCACCATCGACTTGTACAGGTGCCCCTTGGCCAGGAAGCCCGCGCGCGCCAGGATATTGGCGCACTTGCGCCGCACCAGCGGAATTTCCGCGATCGGCGCCATATAGGCAGTCGAGGTGTACAGGCCGACAAAGCGCCGCTCGCCGAACAGCTGCCCGTTTTCATCGAGCAGCTTGACGCCGATATAGTCGAGATAGCCCGGCCGGTGCACGGTGGCGCGCGAATTGGCCTTGGTCAGGAAGATCGGCGAGGCCCCTTCGATGATCGCGGTGGCCGCGGCGGGCAGCAGCGTGAGGTCTTCGGCATCAGGCTCGCGCAGGCTTTCGCGCAGGATGCCCGCGCCCGAGCCCGGCACGCCGCGCAGGAAGTAGCGGCCGTCCTGCGACACCAGCTGGTAGTCACGCTGGCCGAGGAAGGAGAAGTGGTCATCCATCATCCAGTCCAGGAAGGCGCGCGCTTCGGCGCTTTCCGGCGAGGCCGCGTCGGGCGCCTGCGCCATCGCGGCGATGGTGGCCTGGGTGATGTCGCACATCTTCGGCCAGTCTTCCACCGCCGCGCGCACGTCGACCAGCACCTGCGCAATGGCGCTGCGCAGCGCTTCCAGCCGCGCGGCCTCGCCGCTGCGGTCGATCTCGAAATGGATAAACGATTCCAGGCGCGAACTGTCCCCGGTCTCGCCGGCGCCGCCCGGGGCGATCCGCTCGATGCCGCCGCGCGCGTCGCGCCAGACCCGGAACACGGGATGGATGGCCGAGTGCAGCGCCAGTCCCTGCCGGTTGATCTCCATCGTCACCGAGTCGACCAGGAAGGGCATGTCGTCATTGACGATCTCGACCACGGTGTGGTCCGAATGCCAGCCGTGCTCTTCCAGGTTGGGGTTGTAGACGCGGATGCGCGCACTGCCGGGGGTGAATTTCTGGGCGGTCTGCCAGTGCGCCATCACGGCGCCGTAGAGATCGTCGACGTCGCGCTGGAGCAGGTCCTCGGCGTCGGCCTGGTCGTAGTAGTGCAGCAGGAAGGGCTCGACCACGGCGAACATCGCCGCCGGCAGCCGCTCGCGCGCGAAGCTGGCCAGTTCGTCCAGCAGGTGCGCGACCTTGTCTTCGTTCTCCTGCGGCATGATCCCTCCTCGCGGTGTCGATGGGCGGCCCGCGGCATGTGCCGGGGCATGCTCATACTTTAGGAAAAAACCGCTTGCCCGGCGCAAGAAAAGTGGCGGGTATGACGATGGCGCGTGAAGAAAGGTGGGCGGCTCCCGCTGCTGCCCGCGGGACGGCTTGCGCGGCGCTCAGAGGCGCGTGGCGGCGAGGGTGGGGCAGGAGGTGGGGCGGTGCGCGACCGGCGGCAGGCCGGGGCAATGCGAGGGCGCGGCAGCCGTCTCCTGCCGGGCGGCTTCGGTGCCGGCGCGAACCTGGCGCGTGGTGTGGTCGCTCAGCGTGGTCTTCATCCGCTCCAGCAGGGTGCCCAGCGCAGCACGCTCTTGCGGACTGAACGCTGCCACCGACACGCTGTGCAGCGCGCTGAGGGCCTGCGCGGTGCGCTGCAGCCGGTTGGCTGCGCTTGCTGCAATGCGGGGCGCCTGGGTGCCGGCGTATTCGATCCAGCCGTCGCGCTGCAGTTCATCCAGCATCTTCTCGGAACGAGCGGCATCGATCGGCATCGGGCCCGTCAAGGGCGAGCCGCGCACGAACGCATCCTGGCGGATGGCCCGCAGCAGCAGCCACTGGGCGTAGTTCAGGCCAGAGGCGCACAGCGTCTGTTCCAACGCACCCTGCCAGGCGGTTACGGCATCAACCAGGGCAAGGACAACCGGCTCGCTGGGTTCGAGGGGTCTTGGCTGCATGAATGGCGTCTCCTGTTTTGGTTTGCCGCCACTGCGATGCGCTGGCATCCGTCGTGCGGGTACCAGGGGCCGGAGCATGGCCGGCCCGGGCGGCACGGACGCCGCAGCCTCTCTGGCGGGGCACGGTCGACCGATGGGCCAGACACTACCAGAATCTTTTGCCGGAATTGTGACAGGTCGGGAATGCCCTGTGGCACCACAGGGACATAGTATCCCGCACGACCCCTGGCATGGCTTTGACTATGAATAAAGCGACTGGAAGCCATGACTTTAAATCACAGCCAGAATATATGCGGCTGGCTACACTGCCTGCCGGAGACCCCGCCAACGAGCCTTCAGGCCAGCAGGGGCGCGCGGCGCGGGCACGGGCCCGGCCGCCAGACCGGAGATAAGGATGTACAAGGAACGCATTCGCCTGGCCAGGCTGCACGACAAGGTAGTCTCGGCCGACGAAGCCGCCGCGCTGATCCGCGATGGCATGACGGTTGGGATGAGCGGTTTCACGCGCGCGGGCGACTGCAAGGAAGTCCCGTTTGCGCTGGCGCGGCGCGCGGCCACCGAGCCGCTGCGCATCACCCTGATGACCGGCGCGTCGCTGGGCAATGACATCGATCGGGTATTGGCCGAGGCGGACGTGATTGCGCGCCGCCTGCCGTTCCAGTCCGACGCGACGCTGCGCCGCAAGATCAACGCAGGCGAAGTGATGTTCATCGACCAGCACCTGTCCGAGACCGTGGAGCAACTGCGCTCCGGCCAGATCGCACCGGTGGACGTTGCCGTGGTGGAAGCGGTGGCGATTACCGAGCAGGGCGGCATCATCCCCAGCACCTCGGTCGGCAACTCGGCCAGCTTCGCCATGCTGGCGCGCAAGGTGATCGTCGAGATCAACCTGAACATGCCGCTGGAGCTGGAAGGGCTGCACGACATCTACTTCCCGGTGCAGCGCCCGTACCGCCAGCCGATCCCGCTGATTGCGCCCGAGCAGCGCATTGGCCTGCCGTATATCCCCATCGATCCCGAGAAGATCGCGGCCATCGTCATCACCGCCAAGGACGATAGCCCGTCCAACGCGCTGCCGCCGGATGCCGATACCCGCAATATCGCCGGCCATCTCAACGATTTCCTGCTGCGCGAAGTCCGCGCCGGCAGGCTCTCGCCCTCGCTGCAGCCGCTGCAGGCGGGCATTGGCACCATTGCCAACGCGGTGTTGCACGGCATGGTCGATTCACCGTTCCGTGACCTGCAGATGTATTCCGAGGTGCTGCAGGACAGCACCATCGAACTTCTGGATGCGGGGCGGCTGGCGTTTGCCTCGGCCTCTTCGGTGACGCTGACGCGCGAGGTGTACCAGCGCTTCCTGTCGAACCTGGACCGCTATCGCTCGCGCCTGCTGCTGCGTCCGCAGGAGATCAGCAACCATCCTGAGATCCTGCGCCGGCTCGGGCTGATTACCATCAACACGGCGCTGGAGTGCGACATCTACGGCAACGTCAACTCCACGCATGTGGGGGGCACGCACATGATGAACGGCATCGGTGGCTCCGGCGATTTTGCGCGCAATGCGCACCTGTCGGTATTCGTGACCAAGTCGGTGGCCAAGGGCGGCGATATCTCGAGCATCGTGCCGATGGTGGCGCACGTGGACCATACCGAGCACGACGTCGACATCATCGTCACCGAGCACGGCCTGGCCGACCTGCGCGGCCTGGCGCCGCGCGAACGCGCGCGCACGGTCATCGACAACTGTGCCGACCCGCAATACCGCGAGCTGCTGGGCGACTACTTCCGGCGCGCCAGCACCCATGGCGGCCAGACCCCGCACCTGCTGGAAGAGGCGCTGTCCTGGCATGTCGGCTTCCGCGACCGCGGCACCATGCTGCCCGCGCAGCCGGCCCAGGCGATGGCTGCCTGAGCGCCGCCTCCGCCAAAAAGCAAAACAGCCCGCGCAAGCGGGCTGTTTGCCTTGGTGCCGCCGGTTGGCGGCGGGGCAGGCTTACTGCGCCTTGCCGCCCTGGCTGGCAGGCGCCTTGGCGCCATCGGTGTACGGATCAGCCTTGCCGGCCTTGGCGCCGTCGGTGTACGGATCGAACTTGCCGGACTTGGCGCCATCCGTGTTCGGGTCGAACTTCTTGCCCGAGTTGGTCAGGTCCGACTTGGTCGATTGCTTGGCGCCATCGGTGTACGGGTCGAACTTGCCGGATTTGGCGGGGTTCTGGTTCGGGCTGGCCTTCTTGGTGTGGCTGCCACCGTAGAGATCGCCGCCTTCGGTGTAGTTCTTCTGCGCATAGACCTGCGTCGCGCCCAGCGCGGCCAGTGCTGCAACGATCAGGGTCGAAACGGTCTTCTTCAGCATCTTGCTTATCCTCGCGATTGACGGTCGCGCAGCACCTGCGCGAATCCGGTTTTGGGGCCGAGCTTGGCCGGTGACGGCCGGGCACATGTGGCGGAACACCCGGTTAATGTACCGAGTCAGCGCTTGTCCGCAAAGTGAAAGTTTCTTCTACAAGTATTGAATACCGATGGCGTTGCCTGCGTACTGCGCCGGATCAAATGCAACGATCCTGGGACAGATGTGGGTGACTGATGGCACATTTTCAACCGGCAGCCATAAAAAAACCGGCTGCCAGGTGGCAGCCGGTCATGACCCCTCGCGGGACGGTTTCGCCGTGCGGTTATTCCAGTGTGATGTTCTGGTCGCGTGCGATCTTCTTGCGCAGGTCCAGCTCGCGCTTGATCTGGGCGGCGTACTGCGCCGGGGTGTTGCCGTCGGTGTAGGCACCGCTGTCGGCCAGGCGGCGCTTGACGTTGGGGTCCTGCAGCGCCTTGACCGCGGCATCATGCACGCGCGTGATGATTGCCGTGGGCGTGCCGGCCGGGGCCACCAGTCCGTACCAGGCCATGTTGTTCATGTCCTTCATGCCGGCTTCGGCAAAGGTCGGCACGTCTGGCAGGCCCTCGACCCGCTTGGGCGCCGCCACTGCCAGCGCGCGCAGCTTGCCGGCCTGGATATGCGGCATCGACGACGGCAGGTTGTCGAACTGCGCGTTGACCTGGCCGGCCAGCGTGTCGTTCAGCGCAGGGCCCGATCCGCGGTAGGGGATATGGACCATGTCGGTCTTGGTAATGTCCTTGAACAGCTCGCCGTCCAGGTGCGAGATGCTGCCCTTGCCGGCCGAGGCGTAGCTGTACTTGCCGGGGCTGGCCTGCAGCATCGCGACGAACTCCTTCAGGGTCTTGGCCGGCACCTTCGGGTTGACCGTCAGCACGTTCGGCACGTTGACCAGGTTGGTGATCGGCGCGAAGTCCTTGAGCGGGTCGTACGGGTTCTTGGGGTTGGTGGCGGGGTTGGTCGCCATCGTGCTGACGGTGGCGATGCCCAGCGTGTAGCCGTCCGGGGCGGACTTGGCGAGCGCGTCGGCGCCGATAGCGCCGCCACCGCCGCCGCGGTTTTCCACCACCACCGGCTGGCCCAGCTCGCGGCCGAGGCCGTCGGAGACCGCGCGCGCAACGATGTCGGTGGTGCCGCCGGCCGCGAACGGAACGATCAGGCGGATCGGCTTGTTGGGGTAGGACTGGGCCTGGGCCAGGCCGTGGGCCAGGCCAAGGGCCGCGATGCAGGCGGCTGCGCCGGCGTTGATAACTGCTTTCAAGGAGTGCCTCCGTTCTTCTTTCACTGATTCGCCAGGCAGGCTGCAGGCGTTTCTTCGGACCCAGACCTTTCGTCTGCGCCCCGCGCTGTCACGGATCCCCGCGCTGGCATGACCGGGCCGTGCCGGGATGCGGCGACGGCCGGCACCTTGCGATAGTTCCGCGATACGGAACTATGTTCCACAATGTGCGCGGATGCGATTCAACCGGGAAAGCGGGCGCAGGGGAATTGGTGAGAACCCGCGTATCAAGAAACCGGCAGCGATGCCGACCGCGCGCGCAAAGCAGCGCGGCGGAAATGAAAAAAGCCGGAAGCAAGGCTTCCGGCTTTTCCTGAATTCGCTGGTGGGGCGTGAGTGACTCGAACACTCGACCTACGGATTAAGAGTCCGCTGCTCTACCAACTGAGCTAACGCCCCAACGAAGAAAAAGATTGTAGCAAGGTATCGGATAAGACGCAATAGCCTTCGCGCAATTTTTGCGAGCCAGGCTGCACTGGCCGCTACAATGCCAGGCCACCGCGCGCATCCCGCCGCGCGGTGGTTCCGATCCACCAGCTTGCCCAGCCCATGCACGCCAGAGTCCTGCGCTATCTCGACGAGGTCGTCCGCCGCGGTTCGATCCGCAAGGCGGCCGAGCAACTGCATGTGGCGCCGACCGCGGTCAACCGCCAGATCCTGGACCTGGAGGCGGAACTGGGCGCGCCGCTGTTCGAGCGCATCAACAAGCGGCTGCGGCTGACGCCGCTGGGCGAGATGGTGCTGGCCCACGTGCGCCAGACGCTGCGCGAGCACGATGCGCTGCGCGAGCGCATCGAGGACTTCAAGGGTGCTCGCCGCGGCGAGGTCACCGTGGCGGTCACGGCCGGCCTGGCGGGCTCGCTGATGCCGTCGCTGGTGCATGACTTCCGCCAGCGCTACCCGGGCATCGTGGTGCGCGTCGCCGACCTGCCGGTGGCCGACATCATCGCGGCGGTGGAGCAGGGCGACGCCGACCTGGGCCTTGGCTATGACCTGCCTGAGCTGCCCGCCTTCCGCGCGCTGGCCACCAGCGACTGGCAGATCGGCGCGGTGGTGCCGCCGGGCCATGCGCTGGCGGCCCGGCAATCGGCGCTGCTGAGCGAATGCGTCGGCTATCCGCTGATCCTGCCGGCGCCCTCGCTGTCGATCCGCGCCATCCTTGACGCGGCCTTTGCCCGCAATGCGATCGAGGTCTCGCCGGTGGCGGAGTCCACCTCGACCGCGCTGATCCGGCAACTGGTGATGCTGGGCACCGGCATCGCGCTGCTGAACCCGCTCGATGTGATGGAAGAGCGCGCCCGCCAGGCGCTGGTCTACGTGCCACTGCGCGACCGCCACCTGCAGGGCCAGACGCTGACGCTGGTGGCGCGCGCTCGCGGCCCGCTCAGCGCCGCGGCCGAGTTGATGGCCGAGCGCATCGGCGACGCGCTGGCGGTGTTGTTCGCGCAGGCGCGCTGAGCAACAGGGTGTCTCGGGTGTCCACTTTTTGTGGACAGGATGATCGGAATTCTGCGCTTGGGGGATGGCACCTCGCCACCGTAGACTGGCGGCCATCCCGTCCCCCAATTCGTTTTGCAGAAGGAATTCCGCCATGACCCTGATTGCCCTGAACGCCGACGTGCTGGTCACCATGGATGCGCAGCGCCGCGAGATCCGCGATGGCGCCCTGGTTGCCGAAGGCCCCGCCGTGCACTGGGTCGGTCCCACCTCGGAACTGCCGCCGCAGTACCGGCGCATGGTCGACGACGGCAGCGCGCAGGTGCTCGACATGCGCGGCCGCGTGGTCACGCCCGGCTTGGTCAACACCCACCACCACATGTACCAGAGCCTGACGCGTGCGGTGCCAGCGGCGCAGGACGCCGAGCTGTTCTCGTGGCTGACCAACCTGTACCTGCTGTGGTCGCACCTGACGCCGGAAATGATCGCGGTGTCGACCAAGACTGCGATGGCCGAGCTGATGCTGTCCGGGTGCACCACCTCCAGCGACCACCTCTACCTGTTCCCGAACGGCTCGCGCCTGGATGACTCGATTGCCGCGGCGCAGGAGATGGGCATGCGCTTCCACGCCGCGCGCGGCTCGATGAGCGTGGGCCGCAGCAAGGGCGGCTTGCCGCCGGACGTGGTGGTGGAAGAGGAGGCCGCCATCCTGCGCGACAGCCAGCGGCTGGTGGAGCAGTACCACGACAGTGCGCGCCACGCGATGCTGCGCGTGGTGCTGGCACCGTGCTCGCCGTTTTCGGTGTCGCGCGACCTGATGCGCGAATCGGCCAATATGGCGCGGCACTATGGCGTGTCGCTGCACACGCACCTGGCCGAGAACGACAACGACATTGCCTACTCGCGTGAGAAATTCGGCCTGACGCCGGCCCAGTATGCCGAGGACCTGGGCTGGGTCGGCCGCGATGTGTGGCATGCGCACTGCGTCAAGCTGGACGACGAGGGCGTCGCACTGTTTGCCCGCACCGGGACCGGCGTGGCGCATTGCCCGTGCTCGAACATGCGGCTGGCGTCCGGCATTGCACCGGTGCGGGCCATGCGCGATGCCGGCGTGCCGGTGGGCCTGGGCGTGGACGGCAGCGCGTCGAACGACGGCGCGCATATGCTGGGCGAGGCGCGCCAGGCCATGCTGCTGCAGCGCGTTGGCTACGGGCCGGCCGCCATGAGCGCGCGCGAGGCACTGGAGATTGCCACGCTGGGTGGTGCGCGCGTGCTCAACCGCGACGATATCGGCGCGCTGGCGCCGGGCATGTCGGCGGATTTTGTCGCCTTCGACATGTCGCAGGTCGGCTTTGCCGGCGCCGGCCATGACCCGGTGGCGGCGCTGGTGTTCTGCACGCCGGCCAATGTCGCGGCGAGCGTGATCAACGGCAGGGAAGTGGTGCGCGACGGTGCACTGCTGACGGCCGACCTGCCCAACGTGCTGCTGCGCCATCGCGCGCTGGCACGTACGCTGTTCGAGCGGGCCAGCCAGGGCGCCTGATGCACGGACTGCTGTGGCGTGGGCATGTGCCTGCGCCGCAGCGGATAAGCCAATCAAGCAAGCGCACAAAGCAAAAGGCCGGAAGCATTGCTGCTTCCGGCCTTTCTGTATTCGGTGGTGGGGCGTGAGTGACTCGAACACTCGACCTACGGATTAAGAGTCCGCTGCTCTACCAACTGAGCTAACGCCCCAACGAAGAACGAGATTTTAGCATGATTTCCGGCGCTGTCAAATGTTTGATGCACTTGCCGGAACAACCCCCGTCGTTGTGACCGGGAGGCGCACATACGCGCGGATGGAACTCGAAGGCGGCCGTGATGGTCTTCGCAATGAGCGCATTCGCATGGGCTCTCTCCATACGATTTTGCCGGAGCCATGTTAGGATGTTTCTCCACTTGCATATGGAGGGCTGCACCGATGGAAATCAAATTCCAAGAGCAAGAGCGCTACGACATCAATAATGAAGGCTTGTTGTTCCAGGCACTTGTCAATGGCGAGAAGGTGACTTGCGTGGTGACACGCGAAGCACTGTGGGAAGGCTTCAGTGCCGACCAGGTACTGTCGCTGGAAGAGGCATTCCGTGCCGGCCGCGAAACCATCGAACGCGCCGCCGTGGTGCTGATCGAGCAGGGCGCGCCCCAGCCAATCGTCGTCAAGCGCGCCCACGTGGCGCCGATCTGATGCGGATGGATGCCCCGGCCAGGCCCCGGCATGCCGCGGGCGCCCATCTGTTATCAGGTTCCCAGACGTAGGGCCGTCCGGCCTTGCGTGCCAAGCCGGCAACGCCGGCACAGGCAGATTCCCGGTTTTCCCGTTTCAGTTTCCTGGTTTTTCCTGCAGCGTACTGTTGCTGAACGCTGGTGCGCGGCCGCCGCTCATGCCGGCGTGCCGGCGCTTCAGTTCATTGTGCTGCCGGGGCTGCGGCGCCAGGCCGTGACGCGCACTCTTCAAAGATCCGCACGGTGCATTGCGCGCAGATGTCCGGCGAGAGCTCGCCGACGATCGTGTGCAGCGCCTGCCGCTTGGTCGGGAAGATATGGTCGGCCCCGAGCTTGTCGGTAAAGCCGGTCTGCGCCCAGGTCTGCAGCACCTGCGTGCGCGGGCGGTGGAAGTACAGGTCGCCGCCCAGCGCGCGCCGTTCGGCGAGCTCGTTTTCCCACATCTCGGCACCGGCCAGGTCGATGAAGTTCATGCTCTTGGTCATCGCCAGCAGGTGCGTCTGGCCGGCGTTGACCGTGCGCAGCCAGTGCAGGCGATCCGTCACGTACTGCACCGCGCCGAAATAGATCGCGCCTTCCATGCGCAGCAGCTTCAGTTGCGGGCATTCCGGCTGCGGGCGGCGCAGCTCGTCCAGCGGCGTGAAGCGCCGGCCGGGATCGTCGGCATCGGGCACCAGGCTGCGCACGGCCGGCCGCGAGGTGCGGTACAGGTAGGCCACCAGCGACAGCACGGTGCCGAGCAGCACCGCCATCTCCAGCCGGATCACCAGCGTGGCGGCGAAGGTGCCGATGGCAATGGCGAACTCCGTGCGGCTGAGCGTGAAGATGCGGCGCAGCCGCGCGGTGTCGAGCAGGCCCCACGCCACCAGCAGCAGCATCGCGGCGATCGCCGCCATCGGGATCTGTGCCAGCAGCGGGGCGCTGACGGCCACCAGCGCCACCAGCCACAGCGCCGAGAACACGCTGGCCAGCGGCGTGCGCGCGCCGGCTTCGAAGTTGGGCACCGAGCGGTTGAGCGAGCCGCACGAGATATAGCCGGAGAAGAAGCCGCCCGCGATATTGGACAGGCCCTGGCCGATGAACTCGCGGTTGGCGTCGATATGCTGGCCCGAGCGCAGCGCCACCGCCTTGGCGATCGAGATCGACTGGCCCAGCGCGACGATGGTCAGCGCCGAGGCGATGCCCAGCAGGTCTGGCAGCTTGCGCCAGTCCACATCGGGAAGGTGGAAGCGCGGCAGCGCCGACGGGATCGGCCCGACCACGTTGACATGGTGGGCGCCGCCCGCGCCGGACTGGTTCAGCAGCAGCGCCACGGCGTAGCCGGCCAGCAGCCCCAGCAGCATGAATGGCAGCCGCCGCCACAGCCGCTTGCACAGCAGCGTCACCACCAGCGTGACCGCGCCTACGGTGGCCGCGCCCCAGTTGATGGCGTCGATGTTCTCGAACAGGTGGCGCAGCACGCCGAATGCACTGGTGCCGGTCGGCACCGCCAGCCCGAACAGGTCCTTGAGCGCATACAGGCCGATCAGCGTCGCGGCGCCGCAGGTGAAACCGAGCAGCACCGACGGCGAAATAAAGTTGGCCAGCGTGCCCAGCCGCAACGTGCCCACGGCGAGCTGCATCACGCCCACCACGATGGTGACCGCCAGCGCCAGCCCGATATAGGCCGGGCTGCCGGCAAACGCAAGCGGGCTCAGCATCGCGAACAATGCCAGCGAATTGGCGTTGGTCGGCCCCGACATCACGTGCCAGCTCGAACCGAACAGCGCCGCCACGATGCACGGCACCACCGCGCTGTAGATGCCGTATTGCGGCGGCAGGCCGGCCAGCGTGGCGAAGGCCACGCCCTGCGGCAGCACCAGCACGGCGCCGAGCAGGCCGGCCACCAGGTCGGCGCGCAGCGTGGTCTTGTCGACGCGCTGGCTCCATGGGAACAGGCGCGGCAGGAGTGATCCGGGATGGGACGCGGGCATCGGCAATGAAGGGGCAGGCTCAGCCGGCCTCGCCGCCGCGCCCAGGCGGTGGCGAGGCAACGGATTCGGGCGGGGTGGATTCGGGCAGGTTCGGCTGCGGCGCCAGGCCGGCCAGCATCGCGTCGAGCGCGCGGTAGACCTCGGTCAGACGCTCGGGGCCGAGTCGCTGCGCCAGCTCCTGGTAGCGTGCATCGACCAGCGGCTCCATTTGCACGATGATGGCGCGCGCCGACGGCGTCAGGCTGACCAGCTGGCGGCGCTGGTCGGTGGCAGAGCGGGTCCGTTCGACCAGCCCGGCGTCTTCCATGCCGCACAGCATGCGGGTCAGGCTGGGGCTCAGGATCAGGCAGGCTTCGGCCAGCTGGTTAGGCTCCATCGGCTCGCGCTCGTTGAGCGTGCGCATCACGCGCCATTGCTGCTCGGTGATGCCGAACTGCCGCAGGATCGGGCGAAAGCCGGCCAGCAATGTCTCGCGCGCTTGCAGCAGCAGGTGAGGAAGGTTGCGGTGGCGGAACATGGCCTGGCGGGTGTGGCTCATGCCCGCAGTGTAGCGGGCGCGGCGCCGCGCGGCGAGCGGGGCTTGTGCGGACTTGCCTGAACCCGCGCGCGGCGCCAGCGGCGCGCTCAGCTGCAACTGAGCGTGGCGACCACCGGCGTGTGGTCAGATGGCTGCTCCCACGTGCGCGGCACGCGGTCGATCACGCAGGCGCTGCAGCCGCTGGTCAATGCCGGCGACAGCAGGATGTGGTCGATGCGCAGGCCCGCATTGCGGCGGAACGCCATCATGCGGTAGTCCCACCACGAGAAGGCCTTCTCCGGCTGCTCGAACTGGCGGAACGCATCCGCCAGGCCGAGCTCCACCAGCGCGGCAAAGGCGGCGCGCTCCTGCGGCGAGACCAGGTTCTGGCCTTCCCATTTCTTGGGGTCGTGCACGTCGCGGTCTTCCGGCGCGATATTGAAGTCGCCCAGCAGCGCCAGCTTCGGGTAGCGCTTCATTTCTTCGCGCAGCCAGGCCGTCATTGCATCCAGCCACTTGAGCTTGTAGACGAACTTGTCCGAGTCCGGCGCCTGCCCGTTGGGAAAGTAGGCGCAGACCAGCCGCAGGTCGCCGTATGTGGCAGCGATCACGCGCTGCTGCGCGTCCTCGAAGCCGGGGATGTTGCGCACCACGTCGGCGGGGCCGGGCATGCTGGCGTCGCGGGCGAGGATGGCCACGCCGTTGTACGTCTTCTGCCCGGTGTAGATGCTGTGGAAGCCCGCGTTCTCCAGTTCGGCGAGCGGGTACTTGTCGTCCGGCAGCTTCAGTTCCTGCAGGCACAGCGCGTCGATCGGCGCGCCGGCCTGGTCCTGCTCGGCCAGCCATTGCAGCACCTGCGGCAGGCGCACCTTGAGCGAGTTGACGTTCCAGCTGGCAATGCGAAGCGGGCCGCTGGCGGGCAGGGCGGCCGCGCTCATGCTGCCATCCCGCCGTGGCGCAGCAGCGCGTCGATCTGCGGCGCGCGGCCGCGGAACGCGACAAACGAGTCCATCGCCGGACGGCTGCCGCCGACCGACAGGATCTCGCGCTGGTAGCGCGCACCGGTCTCGCTGTCGAGCACGCTGCCCGACAGCTGCGCGGCTTCCTCGAACGCCGCGTACACGTCGGCCGACAGCACCTCGGCCCACTTGTAGCTGTAGTAGCCCGCCGCATAGCCGCCGGCGAAGATATGGCTGAAGGTGTTCGGCCAGCGCGACAGCGGATGCTGCGGCACCACGTGCACGCGGTCGTTGATCTGGCGCGACAGGTCCAGCACCGAGGTGGCGCCGGCCGGGTCGAAGTCGGTATGCAGGTGCATATCGAACGACGAGAACACGATCTGGCGCAGCGTCATCATGCCGTTCTGGAAGTTCTTGGCGGCCAGCATGCGATCGAACAGGGCGCGCGGCAGCGGCTCGCCGGTCTCGACATGCTGCGTCATGCCGGTCAGCACTTCGTACTCCCAGCAGAAGTTCTCCATGAACTGCGACGGCAGCTCCACCGCATCCCATTCCACGCCGTTGATGCCCGACACGCCGAGCTCGCCCACCTGCGTCAGCATGTGGTGCAGGCCATGGCCGAACTCATGGAACAGGGTGATCACCTCATCGTGCGTGAACAGCGCGGGCTTGCCGCCCACCGGCGCCGAGAAGTTGCAGGTCAGGTAGGCCACCGGCGTCTGCACGCCGCCTTGCTCCAGCACCTTGCGGCCGCGCGCGTCGTCCATCCAGGCGCCGCCGCGCTTGCCTTCGCGCGCGTACAGGTCGATGTAGAACTGGGCCAGCAGCGTGCCGTCGGCGGTGGTGACGCGGAAGAAGCGCGCGTCCTTGTGCCAGGTCTGCGCCTGCTCAGGCTCGATGCGCACCGAGAACAGCTTCTGCACCACGCCGAACAGGCCCTCGAGTACCTTCGCTTCCGGGAAGTACTGCTTGACCTCTTGCTCGGAGAACGCATAGCGCTGCTGGCGCAGCTTCTCCGAGGCATAGGCGACGTCCCACGGCGCCAGTTCAGGCAGCCCCAGCTCTGCCGCGGCAAAGGCCTTCATTTCGGCCCAGTCCTTCTCGGCGTAGGGGCGCGCCTTGACGGCGAGCTCGTCGAGGAACTTCAGCACCTCGGCCGGCGATTCGGCCATCTTCGGCACCAGCGAGACTTCGCCGTAGCACTGGTAGCCCAGCATCTGCGCCTCTTCGCGGCGCAGGGCCAGCTGCTCGCGCATATTGGCGGTGTTGTCCCAGTCGGCCTGGCCCTGGCCATGCTGCGGGCCCAGTTCCGAGGCGCGCGTGACATTGGCTTCATACAGGGTCTGGCGCAGCGCGCGGTCGTCCGCGTACTGCAGCACCGGGAAGTAGGACGGGAAGTGCAGCGTGAATTTCCAGCCGGCCTTGCCATCCTTCTCGGCGGCATGGCGGGCGGCTTCCCTGGCGTCGTCGGGCAGGCCGGACAGTCGGGCCTCGTCCTCGACATGCAGCGCGTAGGCGTTGGTGGCATCCAGCACGTGGTCGGAGAAGGCCTTGGACAGCTGGGCCTGCTGCTCCTGGATCTCGGCGAAGCGCGGCTTCTTGTCTTCAGGCAGTTCGGCACCGCCCAGGCGGAAGCCGCGCAGTTCGTTTTCGATCAGCTGGTGGCGCGCCGCGCTCATGCCTGCGAACTCCGGGCTGGCAGCCAGCGCCTTGTACTTGTCATACAGCGCCAGGCTCTGGCCGAGCGAGGACCAGAACTCGGTCATGCGCGGCAGGTTCTCGGCGTGAGCCTTGCGCAGTTCGGGCGTATCGGCCACGGCGCTCAGGTGGCTGACCACGCCCCAGGCGCGGCCCAGCGGCTCGGTGGCCGCTTCCAGCGCCTGCACGGCGTTGCCCCAGTCGGCGGGCGTGGCCGGATCTTCAGCGCGGGCGACGGCCTGCTGTGCGCTTTCCAGCAGCACGTCCAGCGCCGGGCTGATGTGCTCGGGCCGGATCTCGGCAAAGCGGGGCAGGTCGGAAAAGTCCAGCAGAGGATTGGTAGCGTTGGCGGCTTGGTCCATGGCGTGTTCTCGGTTGGCTGGCCTCGATCGGGCAATCATCCCGCAGATGGGGCCGGGGCGCCGGATTTTCCAGGGCCCCGGGTGGCGTATCGTACGCGCGGCCTCAGCCGGCGGCGCGCTCGGCGGCTTCCAGCGTATTGACCAGCAGCATGGTGATGGTCATCGGGCCGACGCCGCCCGGCACCGGCGTGATGTAGCCGGCGACTTCACGCACGCCGGCAAAGTCGACGTCGCCGCACAGCTTGCCGTTGTCGTCGCGGTTCATGCCCACGTCGATCACCACCGCGCCCGGTTTGACCATGTCGGCGCTGATCAGGTTGCGTTTGCCGACCGCGGCCACCACCACATCCGCGTCGCGGGTGTGGGCGCCGATGTCGCGCGTCTTGCTGTTGCAGATGGTGACGGTGGCGCCGGCCTGCAGCAGCAGCATCGCCATCGGCTTGCCGACGATATTGGAGGCGCCCACCACCACGGCGCGGGCGCCGCGCAGCGGGAACTGGACCGATTCCAGCATCTTCATGCAGCCGTAGGGCGTGCACGGGCGGAACAGCGGGGCACCGGTCATCAGCGCGCCGGCATTGGCCACATGGAAGCCGTCGACATCCTTTTCCGGGGCGATGGCTTCAAGCACCTTGTGGCTGTCGATATGCTTGGGCAGGGGCAGCTGCACCAGGATGCCGTGGATGTTCGGGTCCTGGTTCAGGGCGTCGATGCGGGCCAGCAGTTCCGCCTCCGACAGGTCGGCCGGGTAGCGGTCGAGCGAGGAATGAAAGCCGTTGTCCTGGCAGGCCTTGACCTTGTTGCGGACGTAGACCTGGCTGGCCGGGTCCTCGCCGACCAGGATCACGGCCAGGCCGGGCCGGTGGCCACGCTCGGTCAGGCGGGCGGCGCGCAGGGCGGCTTCGGAGCGGATTTGTTTGGCAAGGGCATTGCCGTCGATCAGTTGGGCAGGCATGGAGGCAGGGCGGGTTTGTGGCCGGGAGGTGGAGGTGCCGCCGCGCGCCGGAGCGCGGGTTGGGCTAAAGGCGGAATTATAAAGGTTGCGTGGGGCTTGCCGCACGGAGCTTGAGCGGGTGCAAGGCCAGGCGGGGGCAGCGCTGGTAGCATCGGCCGCATGCACACCGCGCTTCCATCCCTGCTGTCCCATCCCTTGCTGCTGTTGCTGTCCCTGGCGGGGCTGCTGTGGGCGCTGACGCGCCGGCCCTGGCAGCTGCTGCGGCGCAATGCGCTGCAGAACGCCTGGCTGGGTGCGATGGTGCTGGTGGCGCTGCTGTGGACGTTGCGCGCCACGCTGGTCGGCGGGCTGGTGATCCAGTTGCTCGGCGCCACGCTGATGGTGACGCTGTTCGGGCTGCCGCTGGCGCTGCTGTCGCTGTTCGTGGTCGACGTGGTGTCGCTGTTCGGGCTCGAATACCTGGCCGGGCATGGCTGGGCCCAGTTCGACTGGCCCTCGCTGTGGGTGCGCTACGTCTGGCTGGCGCTGCTGCCGGCGCTGATCTCCGCGGCGTTGCAGGCGATGATGCGGCGCCTGCTGCCGCGGCATCCGTTCGTCTTTATCCTCGGACACGGCTATTTCACGGCCGGGCTGGCCGCGCTGGGCGCCAGCGCGGCCGAGGCCGGCTGGCGCCACCTGACGGCACCGGGCCTGCCATGGAGCGTTGCCGATACCCTGACGGCAGCCGTCATCCTGGCCTTCGGCGAGGCCTTCCTGACCGGCATGCTGGTGGCGATTTTTGTGGTCTATCGGCCACAGTGGGTCGTCACGTTCCGGGACGAGGAATACCTGGACCGATGACGGGGCTGACGGGATGCAGGGGCGGCGCCGGACGGCGCGCGGAGAGGGCAGCCGGTGCGGCCGCGGGGCCGCACCGAGTCAGGCAGAGGCAGGCGCCAGCCGCTCAGCTGTTGCGCGACAGCGCCAGGCGCAGCAGGTCGGCGACGGTGTTGACGTTGAGCTTTTCCATGATGTTGGCGCGGTGCGCCTCCACGGTCTTGATGGAAATGCCCAGGTCATCGGCGATCTGCTTGTTCAGGCGGCCGGCAACGATGCGCTCGAGCACCTGCTGCTCGCGCGTGGTCAGCTTGCCCAGCAGGTCCTTGGCGGCGCGCTGCTCGCGTGCGGCGGAATGGTCGGTGCGGGCCTTGGTCAGCATGCGCTCGACCAGTGCGCGCAGCTCGGATTCATCGAAGGGCTTTTCGATGAAGTCGATGGCGCCGCGCTTCATCGTCGATACCGCCATCGGCACGTCGCCGTGGCCGGTGATAAAGACGATGGGAATGTCGATCTGCTCGGCCAGCATGCGCTCCTGCAGTTCCGGGCCGCTCATGCCGGGCATGCGCACGTCAAGGATCAGGCACGACACCTGGCTGGCATCGTAGGCGGCGAGGAACTGCTCGGCGCTGGTGAAGCTGCGCACCTGATAGCCATTGCCCTCCAGCAGCCAGGTCAGCGAGTCGCGCATGGCTTCATCGTCGTCGACGATGAACACGGTCTCGCCGCGGTGGGGCGTGGGGTTTGGCGTTGCGGTCATGTAGTCTCCTCGGGACAACAATTCATTGCTGCGAAGTGTAACCGGCAGCGGCCCTCTGTGGCGAGACAGGCCCCCCACATCCGTGGGGGAAACGGGGCGGGCCGGCTTTTTCTGGAATCCTTGGGCATGCCCGGGCGCGAAGGCCCCGGCAACAGGGCCTGTGCTTCGGCTTAATGCTCGGCCAGCGCCGATTGCAGCGGCAGCATGATTTTAAATGTACAGCCGATGCCGTCGGCATTGTTCTCCACCCACAGGCGGCCCTGGTGCGACTCGATGATCGAGCGGCAGATGTTCAGCCCCATGCCCATGCCGTCGGACTTGGTGCTGAAGAAGGGCTCGAACAGGCGCTCCTTGGTGGCTTCGTCCACGCCCGGGCCCTGGTCGATCACGTCGATATGGACGTTGTCGCCGATCTCGCCCGGCTCCACCCGCGCGTGCAGGCGCACCACGCCGCCGGCGTGCAGGGCGGGCAGGCCGGCCATGGCCTCGACCGCGTTCTTGAGCAGGTTCACCAGCACCTGCTCGATCAGCACCGGGTCGACATAGACCGTCAGCGGCGGGGTCGGCAGGCGGGTCAGGATGGTGACGCGGCGGCGCGTGGCCTCCAGGTCGGCCAGGCCTACCGCGTCGGCGACGATGTCGTGCAGCGCGGCCTCGCGCCGCTGCGGCTGGCTGCGCTTCACGAAGCCGCGGATGCGGCTGATGATGGTGCCGGCGCGCACCGCCTGGGCCGAGGTCTTCTCCAGCACCGGGATCAGGTCCTCCGGCGTGCTGCGGCCCGAGTGCAGCCGCGCCACCGCGCCCATGCAGTAGTTGTTGATGGCCGCCAGCGGCTGGTTCAGCTCATGCGCCAGCGACGAGGCCATCTCGCCCATGGTGGTCAGGCGGCTGGTGAACTGCAGGCGCTCTTCATGCTGGCGCGCCATTTCCTCGGCGGCCTTGCGCACGGTGATGTCGGTGGCGATCTGCATCTGCGCCAGGTGGCCGTCGACCCACTGGATATAGCGGCGGCGCACTTCGAACCATTTCTGCATGTCCGGCACGAACACTTCGCGCGCATCCGATGCGTACGGCATCAGCTCGGACGCCGGCAGGCCGGCATAGGCGTCGACATAGTCGGTGTTGTCGCTGGAGACCTGGTCCTTGTCGAGGTCGTCGCCGGCCAGCTTCAGGTGGCCCTCGGCCTCCCAGCCGAACAGCTGGCGGTAATAGCGGTTGGCAAAGAGCAGCTCCGCCTTGTCGGTGGCCAGCACCGACACCGCGGCGTCCAGGCTTTCCAGCACCGTGGTGAAGCGGTCATGCGCGGCGGCCAGTTCCTCGCGCGCGCGCTTGGGCTCGGTGATGTCCGTCATCGAGCTCATCCAGCCGGTATGGCGGCCGCGGCTGTCCACCAGCGGCGACACGTACATGCGCGCATAGAAGCTGCTGCCGTCGCGGCGCATCACGCGCATCTCGTAGCCGCCGGCGGGCGACTTGCCCTGCAGGGTCAGGTCGATCTGCTTCTGCATTTCCTGCTGGTCGTTGGGCGGCCAGTAGGGGAAGGGCGGCAGGCGCCCGACCAGGTCGTTCTCCTGCCAGCCGGTCATGCGGCAGAAGGCCGGGTTGACATAGGTGATGCGGCCGTTCAGGTCGAGCGCGCGCAGGCCGATCAGCATCGAGTTTTCCATCGCGCGCCGGAACGAGGTCTCGGCCAGCAGCGCGCGCTGCGCCTCGGAGCGGCGGCTGGTGTGGCGCCACATGCTCCACAGGCTCCACAGCAGGAAGCACGACAGCCCCACCACCAGCCACAGCAGCATGTTGTTGGGCAGGTTCGACGCCGGCGGGTAGGCATCGGCGCGCAGCGACAGCGAGTGGCCCGGCGGATCCAGCAGCACCTCGTACGACAGCGCGTTGCCCGGCACCGGCCGCAATGAGGTGCTGGCGCGGGTCTGGTTGTTCTTGTCGATCAGCGAGAAGCGGTAGCGCTCGGTCAGCTCGGGCGGCAGCAGGTGCGTCAGGATGCCGTTGATCGAGTACAGCGCGCCAAGCGTGCCGAGAAACTCGTTGTCGCGCACGATCGGCACTTCCATCAGCATGAAGCTGTCGCCGCGCTCGTTGACCAGCGGGCGCGAATAGACCACGCGCTGGGTCTCGCGCGCGGCGTCGAAGGTGTCGAGCACTTCCGGTTCGAGCGGCTGGTCCTGGTTCTCGCGCAGGCGGCTGGCGAATTCCGAGGTCGATGGCAGCGACCAGCGGCCGCGCTTGGTGGCATCGAGCCAGTTGATGAAGACGATCTCGGGGTTTTCGCGCAGGATTTCCTGCGCCGCGGTGCGGTAGGCGCCTTGCTCAAGCTGCGCGGCGGCGATGTCGCGCGCCAGCGAGGCCAGCTGGTCCTGGTTGCTCAGCAGCGACAGGCGCACGCGCTGCTGTGCCCAGGCCGCGTCGCGGTACAGGGCGTCGCGCTGCTGCTGGCGCTCGGTCTCGTGCAGGGACCACAGGATCACGCCCATGGCCACCGTGAACAGTACGATGGCAACCAGCGGGATGAACATGAACCAGCTGGTGGCCACCAGGTTGCGCCAGCGCAGCCACCACAGCCCGCGCGGTGCGGCCACGGGGGCGCCGTCGTCGGGGCCCAGCGGCTCGATCGGCCCCAGTCCGGCAGCCGGCGAAGGGGCGTGCGCGGGATCGCCTCCGGCCGCCTTGGCTGACCCCGACGCGTCGGGAGGAAGCATGGCTGCACGCAGGCTGGAAAGGAGTCGGTCGAAAAACGGCATGGGAGGGATTGACGGCTGACCGACCAGTGTACCGAGATTATTGCGGTGCGTCGCTTGGGGAAAGCGCCAATGAAAACATTGCTGCTGCGGCCGGGGCGGGCAGGCTTATGGCGCATGGCGGGCCAGCCGGGCAGTGATTCTTGGTGCGCTGCCGCATAATTCCACATTATAAAAAACGATACCGCAATTTGAAAATTTCACTTGTGCTGAACTTTGGGCTTCCATAGAATCGGTTCGACCCAAGAATGCGGGCGGCAGCCATGCGCCTGCCGCGCGGAGAAACCGGAACAGGTTTCCCGGCGGCGGCCCCGATGCAAGGCGGCATGGTGCCGGATCCGCAAGTCGGTGCGAGTCATACGTAAAGTCGTGTCCGGGCGCTGCCAGCGCGGGCGCGGATGCAAAGAATTCACCCAGGAGACAGTCATGTCCGCCGTACCAGAGCAGATTCTCGGCGCCTCGAGCGCCAACGACGCCGATCCCCAGGAAACCCATGAATGGCTCGACGCCCTGCAGGGCGTCCTGGCCGCCGAAGGTCCGGCGCGCGCCGCTTTCCTGATCGACAAGCAGATCGAATACGCACGCGTGAACGGCGTCACCCAGCCGTTCCACGCCGAGACGCAGTACATCAACACGATTCCGGTCGAGCAGCAGGCCCGCATCCCCGGCGACCAGGACATCGAGCACCGGATCCGCTCGTACACCCGCTGGAACGCCATGGCGATGGTGCTGCGCGCCAACAAGCACACCAACGTCGGCGGCCACATCTCGTCGTTCGCCTCGGCGGCCACGCTGTATGACGTCGGCTACAACCACTTCTGGCGCGCCCCGTCGGAAGCCAGCGGCGGCGACCTGGTGTTCGTGCAGGGCCACTCGGCTCCGGGCGTGTATTCGCGCGCCTTCCTGCTCGGCCGCCTGACCCAGGACCAGCTCGACAACTTCCGCCAGGAAGTGGACGGCAAGGGCATCTCGTCCTACCCGCACCCGTGGCTGATGCCGGACTTCTGGCAGTTCCCGACGGTGTCGATGGGCCTGGGCCCGATCATGGCCATCTACCAGGCCCGCTTCATGAAGTACCTGGACAGCCGCGGCCTGGCCAAGGCCGGCGACCGCAAGGTCTGGGCCTTCCTGGGCGACGGCGAGACCGACGAGCCCGAATCGCTGGGCGCGATCGGCATGGCCGGCCGCGAGAAGCTCGACAACCTGGTCTTCGTCATCAACTGCAACCTGCAGCGCCTGGACGGCCCGGTGCGCGGCAACGGCAAGATCATCCAGGAACTGGAATCCGAATTCCGCGGTGCCGGCTGGAACGTGATCAAGGTGGTGTGGGGCAGCAAGTGGGATTCGCTGCTGGCGCGCGACACCAAGGGCCTGCTGATGAAGCGCATGATGGAATGCGTCGACGGCGAGTACCAGACCATGAAGGCCAAGGACGGCGCCTACGTCCGCGAGCACTTCTTCAACACGCCTGAGCTGAAGGCGATGGTGGCCGACTGGTCCGACGACGACATCTGGCGCCTGAACCGCGGCGGCCACGATCCGCACAAGATCTACGCCGCCTACAAGTCCGCCAGCGAGCACAAGGGCCAGCCCACGCTGATCCTGGCCAAGACCATCAAGGGCTATGGCATGGGCGACGCCGGCCAGGCCATGAACGTGGCCCACCAGCAGAAGAAGATGCCGGTGGACGCGATCCGCAAGTTCCGCGACCAGTTCAACCTCCCCGTTGCCGACGACCAGCTCGAAGAGGTGCCGTACATCACCTTCCCGGAAGGTTCGAAGGAACTGGAATACATGCGCCAGGCGAGGCAGAACCTGGGCGGCTACCTGCCGGCCCGCCGCCAGAAGGCCGAAGCCCTGCCGGTCCCGCAGCTGTCCGCGTTCGACGCGCTGCTCAAGGCCACCGGCGAAGGCCGCGAAGTGTCCACCACCATGGCCTTCGTGCGGATCCTGAACACGCTGCTGAAAGACAAGCAGATCGGCAAGCACGTGGTGCCCATCGTGCCGGACGAGTCGCGCACCTTCGGCATGGAAGGCCTGTTCCGCCAGGTCGGCATCTGGAACCAGGAAGGCCAGAAGTACGTGCCGGAAGACCATGACCAGCTGATGTTCTACAAGGAATCGCAGACTGGCCAGGTGCTGCAGGAAGGCATCAACGAAGCCGGCGCCATGTGCGACTGGATCGCGGCCGCCACGTCGTACTCGACGCACGGCGTGCAGATGATCCCGTTCTACATCTACTACTCGATGTTCGGCATCCAGCGTATCGGCGACCTGTGCTGGGCCGCTGCCGACATGCGCTCGCGCGGCTTCCTGCTGGGCGGCACCGCCGGCCGCACCACGCTGAACGGCGAAGGCCTGCAGCATGAAGACGGCCACTCGCACGTGTTCCACGCCGCGATCCCGAACTGCATCTCGTACGACCCGACCTTCCAGTACGAGCTGGCGGTGGTCATGCAGGACGGCCTGCGCCGCATGTACGCCGAGCAGGAAGACGTCTACTACTACCTGACGGTGATGAACGAGAACTACGAGCATCCGGAAATGCCGGCTGGCGTGGAGCAGGACATCGTCAAGGGCATGTACCAGTTCCGCAAGGGCGTCGAGAACAGCAACGCGCCGCGCGTGCAGCTGCTGGGCTCGGGCACGATCTTCCGCGAGGTGATTGCCGCTGCTGACCTGCTCAAGAAGGACTGGGGCGTGGAGTCGGACCTGTGGGGCTGCCCGAGCTTCACCGAACTGGCCCGCGGAGGCCACGACGTCGAGCGCTTCAACCTGCTGCACCCGACCGAGACCCCGCGCGAATCGCACGTGGCCAAGAGCCTGAAGTCGGCCCGCGGCCCGGTGATCGCCTCCACCGACTACGTGCGTGCGTTTGCCGAGCAGATCCGTCCGTTCGTGCCGCGCCGCTACGTGGTGCTGGGCACCGACGGCTTCGGCCGCTCGGACACGCGCGAGAAGCTGCGCCACTTCTTTGAAGTGGACCGCTACTGGGTCACGCTGGCCGCGCTCAAGGCGCTGGCCGACGAGGGTGCGATCGGCCGCGACAAGGTTGCCGAGGCCATCAAGAAGTACAACCTCGACCCGAACAAGCCCAACCCGATGTCGGTCTGATCCGGCAGCCTGCACCAACCCCCGCAGTACGGCAACGCCGTGCCGCGGGCGCCCCGGCCAGATGCCGGACGGCGCCTTGCGGCATGGCGGCGTGACAGAAGCGGGCGGCGAAGGTAATCTCGCCGCTTGCGGATGTCGCGCGTGCCGGCCTGCCCAGGAGACACTGAATGAGTCAAGCGATTGAAATCAAGGTGCCGGATATCGGCGACTATGACGCCGTTCCCGTCATCGAAGTGCATGTGAAACCCGGCGACAGCATCAACGCGGAAGACGCGCTGGTGACGCTGGAATCGGACAAGGCCACCATGGACGTGCCCTCGCCGCAGGCCGGCGTGGTCAAGGACGTCCGCATCAAGGTGGGCGACAACGTGTCCGAAGGCTCGGTGCTGGTGATGCTGGAGGCGGCCAACGAGCCCGCCGCCACCGCACCTGCCCCTGCTGCCGCAGCACCGGCGCCGGCCGCCGCAGCCCCCGCACCGGCTCCTGCCCCCGCAGCAGCCCCAGCCGCGGCCCCGGCCGCTGGCGGTGGCGGCACCATCGAGGTCAAGGTGCCCGATATCGGCGACTACGACGCCGTGCCGGTCATCGAAGTCCACGTCAAGGCGGGCGACACCATTAACGCCGAAGACGCCGTGGTGACGCTGGAGTCCGACAAGGCCACCATGGACGTGCCGTCGCCGCAAGGCGGCGTGGTCAAGGAAGTCAAGGTCAAGGTCGGTGACAACGTCGCCGAAGGCACGCTGCTGCTGATCCTGGAAGGCGCCGCCGCAGCCGCCGCCCCGGCAGCTGCCGCCGCGGCACCGGCTCCGGCTGCCAGCGCGCCCGCACCGGCACCGGCCCCCGCAGCCGCCGCCCCGGCACCGGCCGCAGCACCTGCTGCCGCGCCGGCCGCCGCTGGCGTAACCGGCAAGGCCGCCCACGCCAGCCCCTCGGTGCGCAAGTTCGCACGCGAGCTGGGCGTGGACGTGTCGCGCGTGCCGGGCACCGGCCCCAAGGGCCGTATCACCCAGGAAGACGTGCAGGGCTACGTCAAGGGCGTGATGAGCGGCCAGGCCGCCGCGCCCGCACAGGCCGCCGCGGCTGGCGCCGGTGGTGGCGAGCTCGGCCTGCTGCCGTGGCCGAAGGTCGATTTCACCCGCTTCGGCGAGGTCGAAAGCAAGGCCCTGTCGCGCATCAAGAAGATCTCGGGTGCCAACCTGCACCGCAACTGGGTCATGATCCCGCACGTCACCAACCATGACGAAGCGGACATCACCGAGCTGGAAGCCTTCCGCCTGCAGCTGAACAAGGAAAACGAGAAGTCCGGCATCAAGGTGACGATGCTGGCGTTCATGATCAAGGCCACGGTGGCGGCGCTGAAGAAGTTCCCGAACTTCAACGCGTCGCTCGATGGTGACAACCTGGTGCTGAAGAAGTACTTCAACATCGGTTTTGCCGCCGACACCCCGAACGGCCTGGTCGTGCCGGTGATCAAGGACGCCGACAAGAAGGGCGTGCTGGAGATCAGCCAGGAAATGAGCGAGCTCGCCAAGCTGGCCCGCGACGGCAAGCTCAAGCCGGACCAGATGCAGGGCGGCTGCTTCTCGATCTCTTCGCTGGGCGGCCTCGGCGGCACATATTTCACGCCGATCATCAACGCGCCGGAAGTGGCCATCATGGGCGTGTGCAAGTCGTACCAGAAGCCGGTGTGGGACGGCAAGCAGTTCGCGCCGCGCCTGACGCTGCCGCTGTCGCTGTCGTGGGACCACCGCGTCATCGACGGTGCCGAAGCGGCGCGCTTCAACACGTACTTCGGGCAACTGCTGGCGGATTTCCGCCGGATCCTGCTGTAAGCGGGGTTGCGCCGGGCAGGCCAGGCCGTCGGCCTGCCCGCCCCGGCGCACCACGCGCAACCGGGAGCGAGCCATGACTACCTGCGTGGTCGTGAGGAAGGGCGCCGAGGTGGCCATCGCGGCAGACGCGCTGGTGACCTTTGGCGACACGCGCCTGTCGCGCGCCTATGAGCGCAACCAGAAGGTGTTCCCGGTGGGCGATGGCTTTATCGCGCTGGCCGGGACCACCGCGCACTTCCCGGTCATGCGCACGCTGCTGGCGGGGCTTGGCGAAGAGTGCCGGCTGGGCTCGCGCGATGACGTGTTCCGCACCTTCCTGAAGGTGCATGAGAAGCTGAAGTCGGACTATTACGTCAACACCAAGGAAGACGAGGACGATCCCTACGAGTCGTCGCAGATCGTATGCCTGATCGCCAATCCGGCGGGCATCTTCGGCGTCTACTCGTACCGCGAGGTGTTTTCGTTCGACCGCTTCTGGGGTATCGGCTCGGGCCGCAACTACGCGCTGGGCGCGATGCATGCGGTCTATGACCGGCCGGACCTGGATGCGGGCGAGATCGCGCGCATCGGCGTCGATGCAGGCGTGGAGTTCGACAAGAGTTCGGCGGGGCCGATCGAAGTGCACACCGTGCGGCTGCACGAGGGTGACGCCGCACCGGCGCCGGCGCCTGGCGGTGCCTCGGGCGGCAATCCGGCAACCGGCAGTACGGCACCCGACAGCGTGGCAACCAACAACGACGGCGCGCCCTGAAGCCGAGAGGCGGGCGCGCATAGAGGAGCAAACATGAGTGTGATCGAAGTCAAGGTGCCGGATATCGGCGATTTCGACGCGGTGGAAGTGATCGAGGTGCTGGTCAAGGCCGGCGACACGGTCGAGGTGGAACAGTCCCTGATCGTGCTGGAATCCGACAAGGCCAGCATGGACGTGCCGTCGTCGGCCGCCGGCAAGGTGGTCGAGGTCAAGGTCAAGGTCGGCGACAAGGTCGGCCAGGGCGCGGTGATCTGCACCATCGAGGCCCAGCAGGCCGCGGCCGCCCCGGCGCCCGCGCAAGCTCCGGCACCGGCGCAGGCTCCCGCACCCGCGGCGGCGGCCCCGGCTCCTGCTGCCGCCAGCCACAGCGGTGGCGCCGATATCCAGTGCGAGATGCTGGTGCTGGGCGCCGGCCCCGGCGGCTACTCGGCCGCCTTCCGCGCCGCAGACCTGGGCATGAATACCGTGCTGGTGGAGCGCTACAGCACGCTTGGCGGCGTCTGCCTGAACGTGGGCTGCATCCCGTCCAAGGCGCTGCTGCACAATGCCGCGGTGATCGACGAAGCCAAGGCGCTGGCCGCCCACGGCATCCTCTTCGGCGAAGCCAAGATCGACCTGGACGGCCTGCGCCACTACAAGAACCAGGTGGTCGGCAAGCTCACCGGCGGCCTGGCCGGCATGGCCAAGGCGCGCAAGGTGCAGGTGGTGCGCGGCATCGGCAACTTCCTCGACCCGCATCACATGGAGGTCGAGCTGACCGAAGGCGAGGGCAAGCGCAGCACCGGCAAGAAGACCGTGATCCGCTTCGAGAAGGCCATCATCGCTGCCGGCAGCCAGGCGGTGAAACTGCCGTTCATTCCGGAAGATCCGCGCATCGTCGACTCGACCGGCGCGCTGGAGCTGCCCGAAGTGCCTAACAAGATGCTGGTCATCGGCGGCGGCATCATCGGCCTGGAAATGGCCACGGTGTACAGCACGCTGGGTGCCGACATCGACGTCGTGGAAATGCTCGACGGCCTAATGAACGGCGCTGACCGCGACCTGGTCAAGGTCTGGGAAAAGAAGAACAAGGACCGCTTCGGCAAGGTCATGCTGAAGACCAAGACCGTCGGCGTGGAAGCCAAACCGGACGGCATCTACGTCAAGTTCGAAGGCGAGGCCGCGCCGGCCGAGCCGCAGCGCTACGACCTGGTGCTGGTGTCGGTGGGCCGCTCGCCCAACGGCAAGCGCATCAGCGCAGAGAAGGCCGGCGTGGCCGTGAGCGAGCGCGGCTTTCTCAACGTCGACAAGCAGATGCGCACCAATGTGCCGCATATCTTTGCGATCGGCGATATCGTCGGCCAGCCGATGCTGGCGCACAAGGCGGTGCATGAAGCCCACGTTGCCGCTGAGGCCGCGCATGGCGAGAAGGCTTACTTCGATGCCAAGCAGATCCCGTCGGTGGCCTTCACCGATCCGGAAGTGGCCTGGGCCGGCCTGACCGAAGACGAGTGCAAGGAGAAGGGGATCAAGTACAGCAAGGGCGTGTTCCCCTGGGCGGCTTCGGGCCGCGCCATCGCCAACGGCCGCGACGAAGGCTTCACCAAGCTGATCTTCGACGAGGAAACCCATCGCGTGATCGGCGGCGGCATCGTCGGCACGCATGCGGGCGACCTGATCAGCGAGGTCTGCCTGGCGATCGAGATGGGCGCCGATGCGGTGGATATCGGCAAGACCATCCATCCGCACCCGACGCTGGGTGAATCGATCGGCATGGCGGCGGAGATCTATGAAGGTACGTGTACTGACGTGCCGCCGCCGCGCAAGCGCTGAGCGCCGTTCGCTGCAAGCGAGAAAGCCCGCCTGGCCAGGCGGGCTTTCTCATCGCCAATTATGCAATTAACCGCCAGCATTTGCCGGCGTCCGCGAGGTCTGCCTGCCAGCACCGCTCGCGTCGGCGGCCAAGGTGCAGATTGCGACAGGAGGTGCAAGACCTTCGCTGCCTATACTGAATTCAGCCGCCATGCACCCCAAGGCGACCGAGGCCGGCGCTGCATATTCGGGCGCGGCCGATCGCTGCCGGATGCCTGCTGGCGGGATCCGGTGGCCCCCGGTGGCTACCGTTCAGCTGACAAGGAGGCACGACGTGTTCAGGCATCTTCTTGTTGCGGTAGACGGCTCCGCTCTGGCCGAAGCGGCCTTTCGCAAGGCACTGGCGTTCGCGCAGGAGACGCAGGCCAGCATTACGGCGCTGCGCGCCTGCCCGGATTTTCACATCACGACTTACCACACCGAAATGCTCACCGACACGCGAGAGCAGTTCGAAGAGGCTGTCCTCGAGGACGCATCGAAATACCTCGACGGCATCGCGCGAGAGGCCGCCGCGGCAGGCGTGCCCTGCGACACCAGCAGCGTGGTCGACGATCATCCCTACGATGCCATCATCAAGGCTGCAGAAGAAAACGATTGTGACCTGATTGTCATGGCGTCTCATGGGCGCCGGGGTGTGAAGGGGCTGTTGATTGGCAGCGAAACCCTGAAGGTACTGACCCACAGCAAGATTCCGGTGCTGGTCTATCGCTAGATGTCGCGTGAATGGGCCGCCGGCATTGATGACGCCGGATACGTTCGTGATGCCACCATGGTTGCCTGTCATGGGCGCCATAAAGGATCTGCCATGAGCACTCGCCGCTATGTCGTGATGATCGACCAGCCCAGGGACGTTGCCGACGAGCAGATGGCAGAGTACATCAAGCATGCCATCGCCGGATGGGGTGCCGGATTGCCCCCGCCTCCGGCGGACAGCCCGTTCTTCGACCTGGATGTCTTGTCGGTAACCGTGATCAGCAAGCCGCACAAGGACCATTTATGAAGGATGTGCCCGGTTCAGGGAGCTATGCCGGCCGCTACTGGCATTTCCTGGATGACGGCCGCATGCAATGCGACCTGTGCCCGCGCCACTGCCGCCTGCATGGCGAGCAGCGCGGCGCTTGCTTCGTGCGCCAGCGGGTCGGCGATCGGATGGTGCTGACCGCCTATGGCCGCTCGTCGGGCTTCTGCATCGACCCCATCGAAAAGAAGCCGCTCAACCACTTCTACCCGGGCTCCGCCGTCCTGTCGTTCGGCACGGCCGGCTGCAACTTGGCCTGCAAGTTCTGCCAGAACTGGGATATCAGTAAATCGCGCGAGATGGAGACCCTGGCCGATGCGGCCATGCCCGAAGCGATCGCCGCATCGGCGGCGGCGCACGGTTGCAAGAGCGTGGCCTTCACCTACAACGACCCGGTGATCTTCGCCGAGTACGCCATGGACATAGCCGATGCCTGCCACGAACTGGGCATCAAGGCGGTGGCGGTGACCGCAGGATATATGGGCGCCGAGGCGCGGCGTGATTTCTACGCCAGGATGGATGCGGCAAACGTCGACCTGAAAGGCTTCAGCGACGCGTTCTATGTTGCCTTCACCGGGGCGCACCTGCAGCCGGTACTGGAGACGCTCCAGTACCTGAAGCACGAAACCGATGTCTGGCTCGAGATCACGACGCTGCTCATTCCCGGCAAGAACGACAGCGATGACGAGATTCGCGCCGAGGCCCGGTGGATTGCCAGGGAGCTTGGTCCCGACGTGCCGCTGCACTTCACCGCATTCCATCCGGACTACAAGATGCGCGACGTGCCGCCGACACCATGTTCCACCCTTGCGCGCGCCCGCAAGCACGCGCTGGCGGAGGGA
Organism: Cupriavidus sp. CPT47-8839-RL05A; assembly: GCF_058792255.1. NCBI lineage: Bacteria > Pseudomonadati > Pseudomonadota > Betaproteobacteria > Burkholderiales > Burkholderiaceae > Cupriavidus > Cupriavidus sp. CPT47-8839-RL05A. The sequence goes on from NZ_JBYTEG010000020.1 coordinate 95,004, forward strand.
CTGCATTACGTCTACACCGGCAACGTCCACGACACCGCCGGTGCCACCACCCATTGCCCCGCTTGCCGCGCGCAGCTCATCGTGCGCGACTGGCACGCGATCGAAAGCTATCGCCTGACTCCCACGGGAACTTGCCCGGACTGCCTTGCGCAGATTGCGGGACGTTTCGGGAATTTTGAGCGTCAGTTCGGGCGGCGGCGGATTCCTGTGCGCATCGGGGAATAGGGCGCAAGCTGGTGGAAAGGTGAAGAACAAAAAAAAGCCCGACCTGTAGAGGTCGGGTTTAACGATACCTTTGGACAAGGAGACCGCGGTACCGAGGAGACATCGGCAGACAAGGCAGCGCCGATGCAGCTCAGTCAGGGCACTACCTTCATCGTTGGCAAAGCACACCGCAAACGCCAGGCGTCGATATGCTTTGCCAACGGACCGGCCGCAGCCGGTCCATCTTCAACGCAGGCAGCTATCAGGCAGCCGTCGTCTTCTTCGCCGTGGCCGTACGGGCCGTGGCGCTGGCTTGCTGGGCAGCCTTGGTGGCAGCCGTTGCCGCAGCCTGGAAGTTGGTTTCAGCGATTTCGACCGCTTGCTTGGTCGCCTTCTGCACCGACTCGTAGGCGTTGTTGGCAGCGGAGATCGCCGACTTCACGATGGCCACGGTCGATTCCGAACCGGCCGGGGCGTTCTTGGCGAGGTTCTCGACCAGCGCTTGCACGTTCTTCGAGCCTTCGGCCAGTTGGGCCTCAGCTACCTTGGTGAACTCGCTCTGGGTTTCCGAAGCGATTTCATACAGGTGGCGGGTGTAGGCCAGGGTCTTTTCGGCAACCGGCTGCACGGCTGCGGCCTGGATGGCCAGCAGTTCCTGCGCGTCCTTGGCCGACAGCGCCTTCTTGGCGTTGTCAACGCCTTCTGCGAACGAAGTCTTGACGACCTGCAGGTTCAGCTCGACGAGCTTTTCGACGCCTTCAAACGCCTTGGTGGTCAGGCCGAACAGCGTTTCGAGGTTGGCCTTTTGCGCTGCTGCAACTTGTTCCGGGGTGAGGATCATTGCTGGTCTCCAGTGGTGAACTTCAAGGTCTAGCAAATTAAGCCGCCTAGATGTCAGGGCCGTGACGGTGTTGTGCCCGATTCGGCCAGCCCAGGCGTGTGGGTGGGTCAAGGCGCATTTTTTATTTGGTGCGCCGCAACAATTCCTATTTTAGAGCTGCACGATTCAATGTCAAGCGGATTTTGTGCAATGCACAAACAACGTTGCTGGCGATACACGGGTGCGGCCGTGACGCCACTTCGGGGGGCTCCGGGCGATGGCCGGGCAGGGGTGCTACCATCGCAGATTGCCCGCGCCGGGAACCAACAAAGACGTGAACAGAACCGCCCAGGCCACTTCCATGCTCGCTTTCTACGCCGACCATTTTGTGCTGCCACTGCCACCCGGGCACCGTTTCCCGATGCGCAAGTACAGCATGCTGCGCGATGCCGTCGCGGCGCAGGTGCCGGGGCTGCGCCTGGTGGAGGCGCCGCGCGCGGGCGACGATGCCTTGTTGCTGGCGCACACGCCCGGGTACGTGCAGGCCGCGTCAGCCGGCACGCTCGACGCGGCGCGCCAGCGCGAGATCGGCTTCCCGTGGTCCGAGGCCATGGTGGAACGCTCGCGGCGCTCCGCAGGCGCCACCATCGAGGCCTGCTGGACGGCGCTGCGCGAGGGCATTGCCGTGAACCTGGCGGGCGGCACCCACCATGCGTATGCCGACAAGGGCGCCGGCTTCTGCGTGTTCAACGATGCCGCGATTGCGGCGCGTGTGCTGCAGCGCGATGGCGCCGTGCGCCGCGTGGCCGTGGTCGACCTGGACGTGCACCAGGGCAACGGCACCGCGTCGATCCTGCAAGGCGATCCGTCCGTGTTCACGCTGTCGCTGCATGGCGAGAAGAACTATCCGTTCCGCAAGGAGGCCAGCGACCTGGACGTCGGCCTGCCGGACGGCTGCGACGACGACACCTATGCGCAGGCGCTGCAGGCGGCGCTGGACACGCTGTTCAGCCGCTTCGATCCCGAGCTGATCATCTACCTGGCCGGCGCCGATCCGCATGAGGGCGATCGCCTCGGGCGGCTCAGGCTGACCCTGGCGGGCCTGGCACGGCGCGACCGGCTGGTGTTCGATGCCGCGCATGCACGCCAGTTGCCGGTGGCGGTGGCGATGGCGGGCGGCTACGGCAACCAGATCGAGGACACAGTTGCGGTCCACGCGCAGACCGTAAGCCTGGCCGCGCAATATCACGCGCGCCATGCACAGGCGCTGCTGGCCACATGAGCGGCGTGATGGAGCAAGGCGGCGCAGCAGCGTCAAGCGCCCGCACCACGCTGTGGGTGGCGTCGATGCCGTGGCTGTTCGTGCTGATCTGGAGCACCGGCTTTATCGTCGCCAAATACGGCATGCCGTATGCGGAGCCGATGACCTTCCTGTTCCTGCGCTTTGCCGGCGTGGTGGTGCTGATGGTGCCATTCGTGCTGCTGGCGCGCGTGCCGCTGCCGCGCCTGCCAGGCAAGGCGCCAACGGACTGGCGCGCGGTCGGGCATATCGCCGTAGCGGGGCTGCTGCTGCAGACGGGCTACCTCGGTGGCGTCTGGGCTGCGATCAAGCTTGGCATGCCTGCCGGCGTATCGGCGCTGATCGTCGGCATGCAGCCGATCCTGACCGCGCTGATCGCCACGCGCATGGGTGAGCGCATCGGCGCGCGCCAGTGGCTGGGCCTGCTGCTCGGCATCGCCGGCGTGGCGCTGGTGGTGGCCAACAAGCTCGGTGCCAGCGGACTCACACCGGCAAGCCTGGCACTGGCGGGTGGCGCCTTGCTCAGCATCACCGTCGGCACGGTCTACCAGAAGCACTTCTGCCCGGTGTTCGACCTGCGCATGGGCTCGGTGATCCAGTTCGCCGCTGCGGCACTTGCGTGCGTGCCGTTCATGTTCCTCTTTGAAACCCGCGCAGTGCAGTGGAGTGCCGCGATGCTTGGTGCCATGGCGTGGTCGGTGGTGGCGCTGTCGATCGGCGCGATCTCGTTGCTGTTCCTGCTGATCCGGCGGGGCGCGGCCACCAAGGTGTCGAGCCTGATGTACCTGACGCCGCCCACTACCGCGGTGATGGCCTGGCTGCTCTTCGGTGAGCGCTTTCCGCCGCTGGCCGCTGCCGGGATGGTGCTCGCGGCGCTTGGTGTCGCACTTGTCATCCGCCGGTAGTGTCGCGTATGCGGCTACTTCAGTATTCCTATCCCATCCTGTCCCGTCCACGTCTCATGAAACCGCAAGCCGAGTCGCGCAGTACCTATCCGTACTTCCAGCCGATCACCACGCGTTGGATGGATAACGATGTCTATGGCCACGTTAACAACGTTGTCTACTACAGTTACTTTGATACCGTGGTGAATACCTACCTGATCCGGCAGGGCGTGCTCGATGTCACGTCGGGCGACACGATCGGGCTGGTGATCGAGACGCAGTGCAACTACTTCTCGTCGCTGAGCTTTCCCGAGACCGTGGTGGCCGGCCTGCGCGTGGCAAGGCTGGGTACGTCGAGCGTGCGCTATGAGGTCGGGCTGTTCAGCGGCGACAACGAGACCGCCGCCGCGCAGGGGCATTTCATCCACGTCTATGTCGATCGCGCCACGCGCCGGCCGGTGCCGTTGCCGGAGCCGCTGCGCGAGGCGCTGCTGCCGTTGGTGATGACCGACGCGGTGACGGGCGGGCAAGGGGAAGAACGGGGCAACAGGAGATGAACAAGATGTCCCACGAGGTGCAATTCGGTTCGCAGGATGCCGTGGACTGCGTGGATCGCGCGATCCTGACGCGGCGTTCGGTGCGGGCCTTTCTCGATACGCAGGTGTCGCGCCGGACCGTCGAAGAAATCCTGGCCGTAGCCAGCCGTGCGCCGTCGGGCACCAATACGCAGCCGTGGCGCGTCTATGTGCTGTCCGGCGAGGCCAAGGCCAAGCTGTGCGCCGATGTGCTGGGCGCTTACGAAGACCCCGAGCGCGACAGCAAGTACCTGGAAGAGTATCCGTACTACCCACGCGAGTGGGCTGATCCCTACTTGTCGCGGCGGCGCAAGGTGGGCTGGGACCTGTACGGGCTGCTTGAGATCAGCCGCGAAGACAAGGCGCGCATGCATGAGCAGCACGCGCGCAATTTCCGTTTCTTCGATGCGCCGGTGGGGATGATCTTCACCATCGACCGCATCATGGAGCAGGGCAGCTGGCTGGACTACGGCATGTTCCTGCAAAGCATCATGGTCGCCGCCCGGGCGCGCGGACTTGATACCTGTCCGCAGGCGGCGTTCACGCAGTTCCACAAGATCATTGGCAGCCACCTGCGGCTGCCACCGGAGGAAATGGTGGTATGCGGCATGTCACTGGGTTTTGCCGACCCGGAAGCGATCGAGAACCAACTGATGACGGAACGTGAGCCGGTCAGCGGGTTCGCGCGTTTCCTCTCATAGCAAAGTTTGAGAAAAGTTTGTATCAATGTGTAACGATGAGTGCCGATATACAAGACGACGTCCGTGTATTGGCTGGGAGTGTTCCAAGGGGCAGCAAGGTGAACCCGGGTACGCCTGGGGCAAGCCAGAGGCGGTTCGCATGCAAACGTGACCTTTTGGTTGCTTTTTCCACAATGTGGAAATGTTTGCAAATCGAACTTTAAGGAGCGTCTGTAAGTCTTTAATCTTGCTAACAATTTCTTTCTTTCCTACACTAGCGCCATTCCTATGCGCTGAACGAATCATGTTCCGGTCTGATTCCATTTTTTCCAGATTCTTCGGCTCCGCACCCCTGTCCGCTGTTGCCACTGCGGTCCTGGTATCGGTGTCGATGGTCGCGGCACCTGTGGCCGAAGCGGCCACCAAGTCCGCAACTACCCAAAAAACGTCCAAAAAGCAGGCAAAATCGGTTAACGCCGAGAAAAAGAGTGCTTCGAAGGCTGTTGCCAAGAGCTCGCGTAGCGGCAAGGTTGCCAAGCGCGAAGCAAGCAGCACACGCAAAGTGGTGGTGCTGAAAAATGGCAAGCGCCATACCGTCGTGGCCCAGCGCGCCGCACCCGTGCGCGCCGCCTTCACCCCGGCCAAGCCGTCGCTGGGCGAAGCCATGGGCTTGCGCGACACCGACGACGCGCTGGCACTGCGTTCCAGCGTGGCACTGGTGATGGACCAGAACTCCAACGAGGTGCTGTTCCAGAAGAACGCCAGTGCGGTGCTGCCGATCGCTTCGATCACCAAGCTGATGACCGCGCTGGTGGTGATGGACGCCCGCCTGCCGATGGACGAAGTGCTGACCATCTCCGAGGAAGACCGCGACACCGAAAAGCACAGCGGCTCGCGCCTGCGCTTTGGTACGCAGCTGACGCGCCAGGAGCTGCTGCTGCTGGCGCTGATGTCGTCTGAGAACCGCGCTGCGTCGGCGCTGGGCCGCAACTACCCGGGCGGCCTGCCGGCCTTTGTCCAGGCGATGAACCGCAAGGCCCGCGAGCTGGGCATGAACGACAGCCACTTCGTCGATTCCAGCGGGCTGTCGAGCAGCAATGTGTCGAGCGCGACGGACCTGGTGCGCATGGTCAACGCGGCGTACCGCAACCCGACCATCCGCGAGTTCTCGACGCAGACCGAGCATGAGGTCAACGTGCTGGGCCGCACCCAGCACTACGTCAGCACCAACCGCCTGGTGCGCGGCGGCAACTGGGAGATCGGCCTGCAGAAGACCGGCTTTATCTCCGAAGCCGGCCAGTGCCTGGTGATGCAGGCCAAGGTCCAGGGCCGCAACGTGGTGATGGTGTTCCTGGACTCGGCCGGCAAGCTGTCGCGCTTTGCCGATGCCAACCGCGTCAAGGACTGGCTGGAGCATGCGCCGTCGCCATCGTCGCCGCAGCGTGGTTTCCCGTCGTCGCCGAACCTGACACAGGCTCCGGGCGGCGCGCACGCGATCCTGGCTTCGCAGCAGTCGCGCGGCATCTGATACGGAATGCCTGACCGGAAAAAAACGCGCCGTGCCACGGCGCGTTTTTCTTTCTGGCGGCCGCGGCCGTCAGAGCAGCTTGCCTGGGTTCATGATCCCGGCCGGGTCGAACACGGCCTTGATCTCGCGCATCAGCCGCAGTTCCAGCGGGTCCTTCATGGCCAGGAAGGCATGGCGCTTGAGCTGGCCGATGCCATGCTCGGCGCTGATGCTGCCGCCGTAGCGCATTACTTCGTCCAGCACCGCGTCGGTCACCGCATCGCCTTGCGTGGCCGCCCAGTCCTTGGGCGCGCCGGCCGGGCGCGAAAGGTTGTAGTGCAGGTTGCCGTCGCCGAAGTGCCCGAAGATAAAGGGCCGGATGGCGGGATCGAGCCCACGCAGCCGCGTTTCCATCGAGGTCATGAAGGCCGGGATCTGCTCGATCGGCAGCGAGATGTCGTGCTTCAGGTGCGGGCCGTCGGCGCGCTGCGCCTCGGAGATTTCCTCGCGCAGTTTCCACAGCGCCTGCAATTGTGCGAGTGAGGCAGACACGGCTGCATCGAGGCACAGCTCGCGCTCCAGCGCTTCGCCGATAACGCGTTCGAGCAACGCGTTCAGCGCATCTTCGTCCGTGGTGTCGGCCAGTTCCACCAGTACGTAGGCGGGGTAGCGTTGCGCGAACGGCTCCTGCACGCCCTCTGCGTGCGTGAGCACCAGGTCCAGGCAATCGCCGGTAAAGAATTCGAACGCCTGCAGGCGCGCGCCGCATTGCTCAAACAGCAGTTCATAGAGTGCCAGCGACTGCGCCGGCGAGGCCACCGCCGCCAGCACCACACTGCGCGTGTCGGTGCGCGGGAACAGCCGCAGCGCGGCCGCGGTGATTACGCCAAGCGTACCTTCGGAGCCGACCAGCAGCTGCTTCAGGTCATAGCCGGTATTGTCCTTGCGCAGCGTGCGCAGGCCATGGAAGACCTCGCCGTTGGGCAGCACCGCTTCCACGCCCAGCACCAGTTCGCGCGCCATGCCATAGCGCACCACGTTCACGCCGCCGGCATTGGTCGCAAGGTTGCCGCCGATCTGGCACGAGTCTTCGGCGGCCAGCGACAGCGGCAGCAGCCGGTTGGCGTCTTGCGCCGCGCGGCGCAGGTTGCCGAGGATGCAGCCGGCCTCGGCAACCATGGTGTTGGCGATGGTGTCGAGCGAGCGCACCGCGTTCATGCGGTCCAGGCTCAGCACCACGTTCCGCGCCTGTGCATCGGGCGTGGCGCCGCCGCACAGGCCGGTATTGCCGCCGCGCGGCACCACCGGCACCGCGGCCTGCTGGCACAGCGCCAGCGCGCGCGAGACTTCGTCCACGGTGCGCGGCCGCAGCACGGCCTGGGCCTGGCCGCGATAGATGCCGCGCCAGTCGGACAGCCACGGGGCGATGTCGTCGGGGTTGGTCAGGACGGTGTCGGCGCCGAGGGCCTCGGTGAGCCGCTGGGCGAATTGGCCGGTTTGCATGATGGCGGTGTCGTCTCAGGAAAGGGAAGGGGAGCTGGCTGCGTGCGCTGGCGACGCTTCATCGGCGCGCGCGCGCAGCGCCAGGCCAAGCCGGCGCGCCGCGCATTGCAGGTGCATCACCGCGGCCGCGCGGGCGGCCGCGGCATCGCCACGGCGGATGGCATCGACGATCGCTTCATGCTCGGCATGCACGGTCTCGGCCAGGCCTGCCTGGCGCAGCGTATTGGCGCGCGCGGTGGCCACGGCCTGATGCAGCTGCAGGTTCAGGTACTGCAGCAGCTGGCGGTAGTAGGGGTTGTGCGTGGCGGCGGCAATGCCGATATGGAAGGCGGCGTCGATATCGGCCGCCGGCTGCGGGTCATAGAGATGAGCGCGCAGCCGCTGCAGCAGTGCACTCAGTGCGGCCACGTCCACATCGGTGCGGCGCACGGCGGCCAGCGCCGCGGCGGCGCCTTCCAGGTCGATGCGCAGGTCGTACAGGTCGGCCAGCCCGCTGGCGTCGATATCGGGTTCGCGTGGCAGCTGGAATCCCGCCGCGCCGGTACGCGAGCGCACCGTGCAGCCGACGCCCTGGCGTGACTCGACGAAGCCCTGCGAACGCAGGTGCTCGGTGACTTCGCGGATCACCGCGGCGCTGACGCCGTACTGCTCGGCCAGCTGCCTGCCGGTCGGCAACCGGCTGCCGACCGGGTAGGCGCCGCTTTCGATATCGGCGCGCAGCTGGCGGGTGACCTGTTCGGTGAGGGTGACGGCACGGGTTCGCATGGGAGCCGATTATAAGGTTTGCTGGTTATCTGAAAACTAAGGGTAAACCATTGAATTGAGATGGCCGCAGCCCCAAAGCAAAACGCGCGGGCTGCCATGATGGCAGCCCGCGCGTTGGCGGTGGCCGGCGATTCGGTCTTCAGGCGGCGGCTTCGGTCACGTAGCCCATGCCGCGCGAGATTTGCAGCGCCGTGTCCTTCAGGTTTTGCAGCCAGCTGTCCTGCAGCCGGTCGGCCGGCGCCGACAGCGACAGCCCGGCAACCAGCCGGCGCGAGTCGTCATAGATGCCGGCGGCAATGCAGCGCACGCCCAGTTCCAGCTCTTCGTTGTCGCGCGCATAGCCGTTGGAGCGCACCCAGCTGAGCTCCCGCTCGAGCTTGGTCAGGTCGGTGATCGAGGTGCGCGTATGCCCGGCCAGCCCGGTGCGGGTGGCGTAGTTGCGCACGCGCGCGGCTTCGTCCGCGGCCAGGAACAGCTTGCCGACTGAGGTCAGGTGCAGCGGCGCGCGGCCGCCGATGGCGCGCACCACCTGCATGCCCGAGCGCTCGCTGTAGGCGCGCTCGATGTAGACGATTTCATCGCCCTGGCGCACCGACAGGTTCACGGTCTGGCCGGTGACGCGGTGCAGCGCGCGCATCGGCGCCAGCGCCGCGTCGCGCACCGACAGGCGTGCCTTGACCAGGTTGCCCAGTTCCAGCAGCCGCATGCCGAGCCGGTAGCTGCCGGGATCGGAACGGTCGACAAAGCGGCAGGCCACCATGTCGTTGAGGATGCGGTGGGCGGTGGAGGGATGCAGCCCCGTGGCCAGGGACAGCTCTTTCAGGCTGACCGGGTCGGCGTGCTGCGCGAGCGCGTCCAGCAGGGTCATCATGCGCTCGATGACCTGGATGGACGTCTTGCCGGGTGACTTGTCTGCGTCGGACATAGATGGAAAAAAGAGAAATGTTGCCTTGCGGCATTTTTAAGCGTCTGCCTGATTCTATCTCGCATTGTGAAAATTTCAATAGGTGAAATGACATTACCGTAAGAATCGCCCGGTGATGTTGCTCCCGGAAGTGATGTGCATTGCACCGGATTCACGCCCTTGCTGAACGGTTTGTGCGCCACGTGCGACGCAAACGCGCATAATTGCGGGGTTTCGGGGTCTGGAGAAGTCGACAATGCGAGTTGGTCTGTTCGCCACCTGCCTGGTGGACCTGATGCGTCCGGAAATCGGGTTTTCGGTGCTCAAGCTGCTGGAAGCCGCCGGCTCCGAGGTCATGGTGCCCGAGGCGCAGACCTGCTGCGGCCAGCCGGCCTACAACTCGGGCGAGCGCGCGGTGTCGCGCGACCTCGCGGAGAAATTCCTGCGCGAGTTCGAGATGTTCGACTACATCGTGGTGCCGTCAGGCAGCTGCGGCGGCATGATCCGGCAGCATTACGGCGACCTGCTGCACAACGATCCCGAACTCAACGGCCGCTACGAGCGCCTGCGCGGACGCGTGTTCGAGCTGACGGATTTCCTGGTCAACGTGGCCAGGGTGCAGACGCTGCCGTCGTCGTTCTCGGGCCATGTCACCTACCACGATTCCTGTTCCGGCCTGCGCGAGCTGGGCGTCAAGCAGCAGCCGCGCGAGCTGCTGTCGCGGCTGCCGGGCGTGCAGCTGACCGAAATGAAGGATTGCGAAGCCTGCTGCGGTTTTGGCGGCACCTTCTCGGTCAAGTACGGCAATATCTCGACTGCGATCGTCGACGAGAAGTGCGCCAACATCAAGGCCAGCGGCGCCGATACGGTGGTGCTGGGCGACCTGGGCTGCATCCTCAATATCGAAGGCCGCCTGCGCCGCACCGGCGACAGCAGCACGCGCGTGCTGCATATCGCCCAGGTGCTGGCGGGCGACGCCTGACATCCGCTGAAATCCGGGGAATCGCCACGATGCAAGTCCACAGCATGGAATTCAAGGCGCGCGCCGGCCAGAAGCTGGCCGACCAGCGCCTGCAGCAGAACCTGAAGAAGCTTTCGACCAAGTTCGTCACGGCCCGCGCCGACGCGATCCTCGACATCGACTTCGACGCCACGCGCGAGGCACTGAAAGAGCGCCGCAACCGCGCGCTGGAAAACCTCGACGTCTGGCTCGCCACCTTCGAAGAGAACGCGACCAGGCGAGGCGCCACGGTGCTGTTTGCCGAGACCACCGCCGATGCCGCGCGCCTGGTGGCCGAGATCGCGCAGAAGCACGGCGTGAAGAAGGTCATCAAGAGCAAGTCCATGGTGACCGAGGAAATGCGCCTGAACCAGGTGCTGGGCGAGATGGGCGTGCAGAGCATCGAGACCGACCTGGGCGAATACATCCTGCAGATCAACGACTCGGAACCGCCGTCGCACATCATTGCGCCGGTGGTGCACAAGGACAAGGACGAGATCGCCGACCTGTTCGCCAGGGTCCACCACAAGCCGCGGCTGACCGAGATCCCGGAGATGACGCGCGAGGCGCGCGAAGTGCTGCGGCCCGAGTTCCTGAGCGCCGACATGGGCGTCACCGGCGGCAACTTCATCATTGCCGAGACCGGCTCGGTGGCGGTGGTCACCAACGAGGGCAACGAAGGCATGTGCACGGTGCTGCCGCGCGTGCACGTGGCCGTGACCGGCATCGAAAAGGTGCTGCCGACGCTGGAAGACCTGGCCACGGTGATGCGCCTGCTGCCGCGCTCGGCCACCGGCCAGGCCATCTCGAACTACTTCTCGCTGCTGACCGGCCCGCGCGCCGAGGGCGAGCGCGACGGCCCCGAGCATATGTATTTCGTGCTGGTCGATGGCGGCCGCACCGGGCTGATCGGCGGCGACTTCCAGGAGATGCTGCGCTGTATCCGCTGCGGCGCCTGCATGAATCATTGCCCGGTGTACCAGAAGATCGGCGGCCATGCCTATGGCTGGGTCTACCCGGGCCCGATGGGCAGCGTGCTGACGCCGAGCTATGTCGGCCTCGCCAATGCGATCGACCTGCCGCAGGCGGCGACCATGTGCGGCGAGTGCAACCGCGTGTGTCCGGCCTCGATCCCGCTGTCCGACTTGCTGCGCAAGCTGCGCGAGAAGCAGATGGAGCGCGGGCTGCGCCCGTGGCAGGAACGCTTCGCGCTGCAGGTGTGGGGCTACGTCGCCAAGCGCCCGGAGCTGTACGCCTTTGCCACTCGCATCGGCGCCTGGCTGCTGGGCCGCATGGGCGGCAGCAACAAGCTGATTGCCAGCCTGCCGATGGCGGGCAAGGGCTGGACCGAAACCCGCGACATGCCGGCCCCGTCGGGCCGCACGTTCCGCGAACTGTACAAGGAAAGGAGGGCACGTTCATGAGCGCAACCAACCGCGAAGCCCTGGCGCGCATGCGTGCCGCACTGGACCAGCACCTGGCGGGATCGATGCCCGCCGCCGACCTGGTGCGCGCCTGGCGCGAAGCCGGCAGCGGGCTGGCGCTGCCGCCGGTCTACGGGCAGGCGATGGAGGAGCTGCTGCGCCGGATGGAGATGTCCGCGGTGTTTGCGCAGGACAGCTGCTCGTTCTCCAGCACGGCGGTGACGGAGCAGATGGGGCGCTGGCTGGACAAGGCCGCGACGGTCTGACGCCAGCCACTCAGCGCGTCAGCGCTTCATCATCGCCGTCAGCGTATCGACGAATTCCAGCGACAGCCGCGACAGCGGCTCGGTCTGCATATGGAAAATCTGCACTGAGGCATTGACCTTGGTGCGCACCGGCACCGCGAAAATATTGGGCCAGGCCGCGCCAAACACGGTCATGGCGTCGACCAGCGCGATGCCGGCGCCGGCCTGCGCCAGCGCGCGCGCCACATGCGCCTGTTCAACCTGGACGCGCATATCGGGCTGGTCGCCCTCGTTGCCGAACATCTCATGCACCAGCAGGCCGAACGGGACGTCCGGCCCGTAGCCGATCAGGTCTTCGCCGATCAGGTCGGCCGGGCGCACCCACTTGCGCGCGGCCAGCGGGTGCCCTGCCGGCACCAAGGCCACGATCGGGTTCTTCACCAGCAGTCGTGCTTCCAGGTTGGGATGCACCAGCGGCATGTTCGACACCGCCAGATCCACCTGCCCCGACAGTACCGCGCGCAGCATATTGCCCGGAATCTGCGTACGCACCACCACCCGCACCGCCGGGTGCGCCGCGCGGAAGCCGGCGATTGCACGCGGCAACACGGTCTGGCCCAGGTTGGGGCTGCATGAGATGCGCAGGCTGCCGGTGCGGTTGGCGGCAAGGTCTTCGGCGATCTCGTTGACGCGCTCGATGCCTTCGTAGACCGCATTCACTTCCCCCAGCAAGCGCCGCGCCTCCGGCGTGGGGTAAAGCCGTCCCTTGGTGCGGCGGAACAATTCCAGTCCAAGGCGTTGCTCGGTGTGCGACATCAGCCGGCTGATTGCCGGCTGCGACACATACAGCAGCTTGGACGCACCGCTGATCGAGCCGGTCAGCATGACCGCGCGGAACACCTCGATCTGGCGCAGGTTCATTTTCATGGCATTAACCTGATGTTAAGGCTGGCGGACATATAAGCATATGACAGTCAATGGCGCCATACCTACACTGAATTCCATCGAAACACGCCGAGCCTTTGCAACGCAGGCACGGCACCACATGGAAGCGCGGCGGCCGCGATGCGGTGCAAGAGGCACCGGCAGTGTGCCGGCATAACCCTGGAGGAAAGGACTGTATGAGCGACATCCATCTCACCTATCTCAACGGCAAGGACATCGCACGCCTGGAAATGGCCGACGCCGAGATCCTGGACGCGGTCGAGCAAGCACTGGTGGCGCAAGGCAACGGGCAGACCGTGATCGAGCCGCGCGTGCACCTGATTCCCGACCCCGCCTTCAACGGCCACTTCAATGTGCTGCGCGGCTACGTGGCGCCGCTGGGGCTGGCCGGCGTCAAGATCGTGGGTGACTTCGTCGACAACTACAAGCTTGGCCTGCCATCGGAAATGGCGATGCTCAACCTGTTCGATCCGCGTACCGGTGCTCCGGTGGCGATGATCGATGCCACCTTCATCACCGATGCGCGCACCGGCGCGCTTACCGCGCTCGGGGCAAAGCACCTGGCGCGCCGCAACAGCAAGGTGCTGGGCCATATCGGGGCGCGCGGCACTTCTTACTGGAACGTGCGCCTGCTCGACAGCCTGTTCGACTTCGACGAGATCCGCGTGCACTCGCGCCGCCCGGAAAGCCGCAATGCCTTCGCCGCGCGGCTGGAGCGCGATCTCGGCAAGAAGATCGTGGTGACCGAAGACTGGGAGTCATGCGTGCGCGATGCCGACATTGTGGTCGAGGCTTCGCGCCTGGAGCGCCCGACGCCGATGCTCAAGACCGAATGGATCAAGCGCGGTGCCTTTGTCGTGCCCTACGGCACCATGAGCGCGGTCGAGCTGTCGCTGACCGACATCATGGCCAAGCTGGTGGTGGACGACTGGGGGCAGTGCAAGGGGGGCATGTTTGGCTCGCTGCGCGCGCATGTGGAAGCCGGCAAGCTGTCGGAGCAGACGCTTTATGCCGAACTGGGCGAAATCGCCGCAGGGCGCAAGCCGGGCCGCCAGAGCGATGACGAGACCAACCTGTTCTGGCACCGCGGGCTGTCCCTGAGCGATATTGCGCTGGGCCACGCCATCCTGAAGAAGGCCGAAAGCCGCGGGCTGGGCCAGAGGCTGGTCTACGCATGATCGCCAACGCTCGCATGTACTCGGTGAGCACGCCGGCCGGGCAGGCATGGCGTGCGCTGCTGGCGCACGTGGCCGAGTGCGCCGGCGTGGACCTGCCGTATGTCGAGCACGCAGCACCCGCCCCGGTCAGCGCGCTATGGGCGCGGCCGGATTGTGGCTGCGTGTTCATGTGCGGCTATCCCTATGCCAGCGCGCCGGCCTCGCCGCAACTGCTGGCGGCGCCGGTGCCGTCGCTGCCGCGCTACGGCGGGCGCCCGGTGTATTTCACCGAGTTCATCGTGCGCGCCGATGCATCGGCGCAGACGCTGGCGCTGACCTTCGGCGGACGGCTGGCATGCATGCTGCCTGAGTCAAACTCGGGCTACAACGCACCACGCCACCACCTGATGCGGCTGGCGCCGGCGGGCACGCGCGCGCTGTACCGGGCGACCGAGGTGACCACGCCGACGCCGCGCGAAGTCATCGAAGCGCTGATCGCCGGGCGTGCCGACGTGGGTGTGGTCGACAGCTACGTGCTGGACCTGCTGCGCCGCTTCGAGCCCGCGCTCGTGGCGCAGCTGAGAACGCTGGAGGTCACCAAAGCCGCGCCGATCCCGCCGCTCGTGGCCGCGGCGCAGATCGATCCGTGGCAGAGCGCGCGCGTGCGTACTGCGCTGCTGACGCTGCATGAAGACGCAGCGGGGACGGATCTGCTGGCCATGTTGGGGCTGGCACGCTTTGCCGCGGTGCGGCCCTCCGACTACGCAGTGTTGCCCGCCATGGCGCGCGAAGCCGACCAGGCGGGATTTGCATTGACCGATGCCGGCATGCAGCCGTCTTGAACCGGTGCACGATAACCAGACTGCCGGCGCGGTGGGGGAGCCAAGCCTGATAACTGCCGAATAGGGGAACTGTAATGATTTCCACTGTGAAACCCGCTGTAGAACATGCTGTAAAGCCCGCCGTACGAGCAGATCTGCGGCGTATGGCCATGCGTTGCGTGCTCGCCTGCGTGGCGGCCTGCGCGCCGTGGCTCGCGGCCCCGCCCGCGCTTGCCCAGCCGCAGGGCTATCCCGCCAAGCCGGTGCGGATCGTGGTGCCGTTTGCTGCCGGCGGCCCGGCCGATGTGCTCGGCCGGGCGGTTGGCGAGGGCATCGCCAAGGCCACTGGCCAGAGCGTGCTGGTCGACAACAAGGCCGGCGCGGCGGGCACCATCGGCGTCGACATGGTGGCCAAGGCCGCGCCTGACGGCTATACCCTGGCCGTCGTACCGGTGGGCAATATTGCGGTGAACCCCACGCTGATGCCTAATCTCCCGTACAAGCCGGCAGACCTGGCGCCGGTGGCAATGCTGGCCACCGCCGAAAACGTGCTGGTGGTCAATGCGGCAACGCCGGCCCGGTCGCTGGCGGACCTGCGCAAGCTGGCCACGCAGAAACCGGGCGAGCTGAGCTTCGCGTCGCCCGGCGCGGGCAGCCAGGCCCACCTGGCGGGCGAGTTGCTGCAGCTCGATGCCCATATCAAGCTGAACCACGTCCCGTACAAGGGCATCAGTCCGGCGATGACCGATGTGGTCGGCGGCCAGGTGACGATGATGTTCGCGCCGCTTTCCGTGGCGTTGCCGTATATCCGGGCCGGCAAGCTGCACGCGCTGGGGGTTGCCAGCGCCAGACGTTCGGCGATCCTGCCCGAGGTGCCGACCATTGCCGAACAGGGATTCCCGAAGTTCGAGGCGGTTTCCTGGTACGCGTTGATGGCGCCGGCCGGTACGCCCGCGGAAATCGTGCGCAAGCTCAGCCAGCATGTCGATGCCGTGCTGGCCGACGCCGCGCTCAAGGAAAGAC
Source organism: Cupriavidus sp. CPT47-8839-RL05A (assembly GCF_058792255.1). Taxonomy (NCBI): domain Bacteria; kingdom Pseudomonadati; phylum Pseudomonadota; class Betaproteobacteria; order Burkholderiales; family Burkholderiaceae; genus Cupriavidus; species Cupriavidus sp. CPT47-8839-RL05A. The sequence continues at coordinate 110,761 of NZ_JBYTEG010000020.1, forward strand.
TGGCCACGCTGGGCATGGCGGCGGCCGGCGGCACGCCGCAGCAGCTTGCCGCTGCCATCCAGAAGGAAAGCACGCGCTGGGCCGGCGTGATTCGCCAGCGGAACATCACGATCGATTGAGGGTTGAAGGCGAGGTAGCGCTACTAGCCGGCGCACATATCAAAACAAAACGGGGAGCCGAAGCTCCCCGTTTTTTAATCGCTACAGGTCTTCTTCAACCCAGCAGCAGCGCGTCGTCGTCCAGCTGCTCGTGGCGGGTCTGCTCGAACATCTTCAGCAGGTCCGGCACATCCAGCCCCTTGCGCTTGTCGCCGGACACGTCCAGCACCACCTGGCCCTGGTGCAGCATCACCGTGCGCTGGCCGTAGTCCAGTGCCTGGCGCATGCTGTGCGTCACCATCATCGTGGTCAGCTTGCTTTCCTCGACGATGCGCGCGGTCAGCTCCAGCACGAAGGCGGCGGTCTTCGGGTCCAGCGCGGCGGTGTGCTCGTCCAGCAGCAGGATGCGCGACGGCTGCAGCGAAGCCATCAGCAGGCTCACCGCCTGGCGCTGGCCGCCGGAGAGCAGGCCGATGCGGTCGGTCAGGCGGTTTTCCAGGCCCAGGTTGAGCAGGCGCAGCTTCTCGCGGAACAGCTCGCGCGAGGTGCGGTTCAGCGCCGGGCGGAAGCCGCGGCGGCTGCCGCGGGCCATGGCCAGGGCCATGTTTTCCTCGATCGTCAGCGCCTCGCAGGTGCCGGCCATCGGGTCCTGGAACACGCGGGCCACCAGGTGGGCGCGGTCCCATGCGGGCTGGCGCGTGACGTCGGTATCATCGATGGTGATGCGGCCCGAGTCGACCATCTGGTCGCCGCTGATCGCATTCAGGAAGGTCGACTTGCCGGCGCCGTTGGAGCCGATCACGGCCACGAACTGGCCGCTGGGGATCTCCAGGCTGAGCCCGCGCAGCGCGCGGGTCTCGATCGGGGTGCCCGGGTTGAAGGTGAGTTTCAGGTCTTGTGCGCGCAGCATCTCAGGCGCCTCCGTTCTTGCGGGCGAACAGCTTCTTGCGGGTTGCCGGCAGCACCAGCGCGATCGTCACCAGCGCTGCGGTCACCAGGTTCAGGTCCTGCGCCTTGAGGCCGATGAAGTCGCTGTTCAGTGCCAGTGCGATGAAGAAGCGGTACAGGATGGCGCCCAGCACCACGGCCAGCGTGGTCCAGATCAGGCGGCGTGCCGGCAGGATGGTTTCGCCGATGATCACCGCGGCCAGGCCGATCACGATGGTGCCGATGCCCATGGAGATATCGGAGCCGCCCTGGGTCTGCGCGAACAGCGCGCCGGCCAGTGCCACCAGCGCATTGGACAGCGCCATGCCGGCCAGCGTGGCGCGGCCGGTAGGGATGCCCTGCGAGCGGGCCATGCGCGGGTTGGCGCCGGTGGCGCGCATCGCCAGGCCCAGCTGCGAGCTGAAGAACCAGTCCAGGCCGACCTTGGCCACCACCACCACCACGAGCAGCACCAGCGGGCGCAGCACGTAGTCAGGCAGCCATTCGGGCTGCAGGATGGTGAACAGCGTGGGCTCGGTGATCAGCGGCACATTGGGGCGGCCCATGATGCGCAGGTTGATCGAGTACAGCGCGATCATCATCAGGATACTGGCGAGCAGATCCATGATCTTCAGGCGCACATTGAGCCAGCCGGTGATGGAGCCTGCCAGCGCGCCGGCAGCGATCGCCACGGCAGTGGCCATGAACGGGTCCTGGCCGGCGGCGATCAGCGTCGCGGCGACGGCGCCGCCGAGCGGAAAGCTGCCATCAACGGTCAGGTCGGGAAAGTTGAGGATGCGGAAGGAGATCAGCACCCCGAGCGCCACCAGGCTGAAGATCAGGCCGATCTCCAGGGCGCCCAGAAGGGAAAAGAGGGACATGGGGGAATCCTGTTGCAGGGGCTGGCGGCTGCCTTGGCGCCGCCTTCGGGGCGGGTGGGCCGGCACGCCCGTGTGGGGCTGCCGGCTGCCTCGCCCTGTTCTGTCCCGTCGGGCCGGATAGGCCCGACGGGCACCCGCCGTCTTGCGGCGGCAGGGGGCAGTGCTTGGCTGTTGCTTACTTGATGACCGTCTTGGCTTCCTTGACCAGCTCCGGCGACAGCGTGACGCCTTGCTTGGCGGCGGCGCCCGTGTTGACGAACAGTTCCAGGTTGTCGCTGGTCTGCGAGGCGATCGCGCCCGGCTTCTCGCCCTTCAGGATGCGCACCACGACCTTGCCGGTCTGGTGGCCCAGGTCGCCGTAATTGATGCCCAGCGCGGCCACGGCGCCACGCTTGACGCTGTCGGTATCGGCGGCAACCAGCGGGATCTTGGATTCGTTGGCGACCTTGACCAGGGACTCATACGCCGACACCACGTTGTTGTCGGTGTTGGTGTAGATCACGTCGACCTTGCCGATCAGGCTCTTGGCGGCCGGGCCGATGTCAACGGTACGCGGCGCGGCGGCTTCCTTGAGCGTCAGGCCGTCCTTGGCCAGCAGCTCCTTCAGTTCCTTGACCACGACCACCGAGTTGGCTTCGCCCGGGTTGTAGACCATGCCCACGGTCTTGGCCTTGGGCACCACGCGCTTGATCAGCGCGACCTGCTTGTCCAGCGGCAGCTTGTCCGACACGCCGGTAACGTTGGTGCCCGAGGCCGACCAGCTCTTGACCAGCTGCGCGGCGACCGGATCGGTCACGCCCGAGTACACCACCGGCACGCTCTTGGTGGCGGCAACCACGGCCTGGGCCGACGGGGTGGCGATGGCAACGATGGCGTTCGGGTTGTCGCCGACGAACTTGCGGGCGATCTGCGCTGCGGTGCCGGTGTTGCCCTGGGCGCTCTGGTATTCCCACTTCAGGCTCTTGTCGGCGTCATAGCCGGCGGCCTTCAGTTCGGCGCGCACGCCGTCGCGGATGGCGTCCAGCGCGGGGTGGTCGACGATCGACAGCACCTTGACGGTCTGGGCCTGCACGGCGCCGCCATACAGCAAGGCCAGCGCCACGGCGCCGCCCAGGATCGACTTGGTTGCTGCGAGACCCTTGATGGATTTCATTATCTGTTCTCCCCCGAAACTCGGTTCTGGATTGGATACGGCCGCGGATGGTTCGGTCCGCTGTCCTGGCCCGTGCGCATGCTGGCGCACAGTGCCGGTCCGGGCGGGCGCGGCGGCTTCCTGCGGCTGGAGGGAGCGTGCGCGGGCGCGTCGGATGCGACAGCGATAAGCCTGCGAGGATACCACTTCCCGCGCACGAAATGGACAGTCATCATGCGGAAGTGGGGCATCGGATGCTGCCAGACGCCCGCTATCCGCCATCGAGGCGCATTTTATTGCGCGGGATTCATATTTTGCCTGTGGATTACCCTGATTGCGGCGGCGACATCTTCATGCAATTGCGCGATCCGGGTGTCGAGGCTCTCCTCGAAGTCCCGACTGTCGCCGGCATGAGGAAAGCGATGCGGCACGCGCCACATATTGGCGCTCGAAGCGGGGATCTTGAATTCACGTTTCGAAAAGATTCATGTCTTCCGATCGATATCCGGAATTTCAGATCAGCTAGCATTCATCCACCGCGGCAGCGCCGGGACGACACAGCGCTGGATGCGCGAGCGATGGTATGCATTGTCCTCCGTGATGGCATCAAAACCTGTGAGGTTCGCTATGTATCGTGTCTTGAGTATTGCCGTGCTGGGGGTCTCGCTTGCGGCGTGCAGCAGCCTGGCGCCGACGGCTTCGGCTCCGGTCACCCAGTCCGCGTCCGTCCAGCCCGCGGCTTCAGCTGAACCGGCGGCTGCCAGCAAGCCGGCAGCCAATGCCGTGGACCCGGCGGTGATCCAGGCCCTGAACAAGATGGGCACCTACCTGTCGACGCTGAAGCGTTTCAGCGTCGATATCGACCTGGACGGCGAGCGTGTCCTGGCCGATGGCCAGAAGCTGCAGCATACGGCGACCGCCAGGATCGACATCGACCGGCCCAACAAGATGCGGGCGCAGATGCGAAGCGCGCGCGCGCAACGTGACCTGATCTACGACGGCAAGACCGTTACGCTTTACCAGCCGGCGCAAAAGTACTACGCCTCAGCCGGCGTAACGGAAAACCTTGGTGATCTGATCGTTCATCTGCGCCAGCGCTTCGGGATCGAGGTGCCGATCGGCGATCTGTTCCTGTGGGGAACGCCCGCGGCACCGGTGGGCAACATCACCTCGGCCATGTATGCGGGCAGCGACTACATCGATGGCACGCTCTGCGATCACTATGCCTTGCGCCAGGGGGCGGTCGACTGGCAGATCTGGATTGCAAGCGGCAACCGTCCGGTGCCGCGCAAGGTGGTGATGACCAACCGGGCTGACGAGGCACGTCCGCAGTCGGTGACCTGGCTGGACTGGAAGCTGAAGCCGGCTTTCAAGGATTCCGTCTTCCACTTCACGCCGCCACAGGGCGCCCGTGAGGCCAAGTTTGTTCCGCTCAAGACCCAGTGAAGGAGAGACACATGAAACGAGTCGAAAAGTCCCTCCTCGCGGTCCTGGGGGCAGTCGTGCTTGCCACCTATGCCTGGGTGCCGCAGGCTGAAGCGCGTGGCGGCGGCCACGCCGTGGGGCGCGGCGGTGGCGGCGCACCGGTCGGCAACGTGCGGGCCGACGCGCGCACCAACAATGTCCGCAGCGCCAGCGTGAACAGTGTCAATGCCAACCGGAACGTCAACATCAATACGAACCGGAACGTCAACGTCAATGTCGACACGCATGGCGGATGCTGCGGCGGCTGGGACAACGATTACCATCCGGTCGCCACCGCTGCCGCCGTTACCGCAACGGTGGCTGTGACCGCGGCTGTAGTGGGTTCGGTCGTGCGCTCGGTCCCGCCAAGCTGCGTCCCGGTCAGCTATGGCGGCATGGTGTACCAGCAGTGCGGCAGCACCTGGTATCAGCCGCAGGGAACCCAGTACGTTGTGGTGAACGCTCCGTACTGACGCGGCCGGCTGCTATGGGTTGAGCCGCGCCAGTCCTGCCTGACGATGCCGGCTCAGCCGCGCAGCGCTGCGGCGCACTCGCGCACCAGCGCCGGGCCGCGGTAGATCAGGCCGCTGTAGACCTGCACCAGCTTCGCGCCGGCGTCGATCTTGGCGCGCGCATCGGCGCCGCCGAAGATGCCGCCCACGCCGATGATCGGTACCGCGTCGCCGACCACGCCGTGCAGCGCGCGCACCACCCGGGTCGAGGCCTCGAACACCGGGCGGCCGGATAGGCCTCCGGCTTCCTCTGCATGCGGCAGGCCCTTGACCACCTCGCGCGAGATGGTGGTGTTGGTGGCGATCACGCCGTCGATCTTGTGCCGCACCAGCGCGTCGCCGATATTGCCGATCTGGTCGGCATCCAGGTCCGGCGCGATCTTCAGCGCCAGCGGCACGTAGCGCTTGTGCTGGTCGGCCAGGCGCTGCTGCGCGTCCTTCAGCGTCGACAGCAGGCTGTCCAGCTCGCTCGCGCCTTGCAGCTGGCGCAGGTTCTTGGTGTTGGGCGACGAGATATTGACCGTCACGTAGCTGGCGTGCGGGTAGACGCGTTCCAGGCAGTAGAGGTAGTCATCGTTGGCGCGCTCGATCGGCGTATCGGCGTTCTTGCCGATGTTCAGCCCCAGCACGCCGCCCTCGGCCTTCCAGCGCGAGGCCCGCACATTGGCGACAAAGGCATCGACGCCGCCGTTGTTGAAGCCCATGCGGTTGATCAGCGCATCCGCTTGCGGCAGCCGGAACATGCGCGGGCGCGGGTTGCCCGCTTGCGCGCGCGGCGTGACCGTGCCCACCTCGATAAAGCCGAAGCCGAACGCGGCCAGCCCGTCGATATAGGCGCCGTCCTTGTCCAGCCCCGCGGCCAGGCCGACCGGGTTGGGGAAACGCACCCCCATGACCGTGCGCGGGTCGTCGGCAATCCTGTTGCCGATGCAGCCCGCCAGGCCCATGCGATGGGCGCGCAGCAGGTTGTTCAGCGTGAAATGGTGGGCGTCCTCGGCATCCATCGAGAACAGGGCGGGGCGAAACAGGGGGTAGAGCGCGTTGAGCACGGGGGGGCAGGGCAGAGTGAATACCAGGCCCGCATTGTAGCGGCTGGGCCGCATGCCCGGTCAGTGCGCGGCCGGATGCCGCGACCCGGCTATTCCCGGGTGGATGCAGGCGCGGGGCTGCCCGCATCCCCGGCTTCGTCCTCGAACGCATGCCAGTGGTTGCCGGTCAGCACCTGCAGCGGCCGGAAGCGTGCCTTGTAGGCCATCTTGCGGCTGTCGGCGATCCAGTAGCCCAGGTAGAGGTGCGGCAGGCCCAGCTCGCGCGTCTGGCGGATCTGCCACAGGATGTTGTAGGTGCCATAGCTGGCGTTGCGTTCGAGCGGATCGTAGAAGGTGTAGACCGACGACAGCCCGTCGTCGAGCACGTCGATCATGCTGACCATGCGCAGGCGCCCGGCCTCGGGCGAGCCCGGCGGTTCGCGGAATTCCACCAGGCGCGAGTTGACGCGGCTCTGCAGCAGGAACTGTTCGTACTGGTCGCGGCTGTCCTGGTCCATGCCGCCGCCGGCGTGGCGCATCGACTGGTACAGCAGGTACAGCGAATAATGCTCTTCGACATAGGTTAGCGGCGCCACCAGTGCCTGCAGGTGCTGGTGGCGGCTCCAGGCGCGGCGCTGCGAGCGGTCCGGCACGAACTGGTCCACCACCACGCGGCATGGCGTGCAGGCGTGGCATTCGTCGCAATACGGTCGGTAGGTGAAGATGCCGCTGCGGCGAAAACCGGCGCGCACCAGGCGTGAATAGACGTCGGCATTGATCAGGTGCGCCGGGGTGGCGACCTGGGAGCGTGCCATGCGGCCGTCGAGATAGCTGCAAGCGTAGGGCGCCGTGGCATAGAACTGCAGCGCGGAGAGCGGAAGTTCCTTCAGCTTGCTCATGACTCAGGGGGCTCCGGGCGGGACGATGCGGCCGGACGCGCAGTCAGCGGGGCGTCCCGTGCCAGGTTTCAGCCGGCCGGCGCGGCTGGCGTCCCGGCCCAGCGCTCCAGCACCGATTTGTCGAACCGCCACGGACTGATCGCCGGCAGCGCCGTCGCCGCCCGCACATGGGCCACGAACTCTGCGCGGGGGATCGGGCGCGCACCCAGCGAGGCCAGGTGGTCGGTTTCCTGCTGGCAGTCTATCATCGCCACGCCGTGATTGCCGAGGAACGCGCACAGCGCCGCCAGCGCGATCTTTGAGGCATCGGTGCGGTGCGCGAACATCGATTCGCCGAAGAACATCCGGCCCAGCGCCACCCCATACAGGCCGCCCACGCGTTCGCCGCGGTACCAGCTTTCCACCGAATGGGCCATGCCGTTGCGGTGCAGCGTACCGTACGCGGCAATGATGTCGTCGGTGATCCAGGTGCCGTCCTGGCCGTCGCGCGGGGTGGTCGCGCAGGCGCGCATCACCGCCAGGAAGTCGTCGTCGACGCGGATCTCCCAGTCAGCGTCGCGCAGCACGCGGCGCAGGGTCTTGCGCAGGTTGAGCGAGACGCGCAGCGCCGGCGGGGGCAGCACCATGCGCGGATCGGTGCTCCACCACAGCACCGGCTGGCCGCTCGAATACCACGGGAAGATGCCCTGGCGGTACGCCAGCAGCAGCCGCTGGGGCGACAGGTCGCGGCTGGCCGCCAGCAGGCCGGGGGCTTCGGAATCGGGCCCGAGCGCCTCGTCAACCGGCGGAAACGGGTCTTGCGGGTCCAGCCAGGCAATCATGCGGGCTGCGCCGTAGGGCGATGCGCGGCGGCCGCGCCGCTCAGGGCGTGACCGTGGCCCGGCTGGTCAGCGGGCGCATGGGCTTGTCGATATCCAGGCTGTGCAGCCGGAAGCTGCCGTCCTGCAGCCGGCCGGCGGCGCGGTCGGCAAAGAAGCAGCGCAGGGTGTGGATCACGGTGGGGAACGCCAGTTCATCCCAGGGCACATCGGCCTCTTCGACCAGCTTGACCTCCAGGCTTTCCTCGCCGGGGGCGATATCCAGGTCGTCCAGCGTGGCCAGGTAGAAAAGATGCACCTGGTGCACATGCGGCACGTTCAGGATCGAGAACAGTTCTCCGACCTGCACGCGCGCGCCGGCTTCTTCCAGCGTCTCGCGCGAAGCAGCCTGCGCGGTGGTTTCGCCAATCTCCATGAAGCCCGCAGGCAGGGTCCAGAAACCGTAGCGTGGCTCGATGGCGCGCTTGCACAGCAGTATCTTGTCCTCCCACACCGGGATCGTGCCGACGACGTTGCGGGGATTGACGTAGTGGATGGTGCCGCAGTTGTCGCAAACACTGCGCGGGCGGTTGTCGCCGTCAGGCACGCGCAACACGACCGCATGACCACAGTTCGAGCAGAATTTCATGAGGGGCGTCCGGGAGGAATGGCGAAAGTGTATCACCCTCGGGGATGGGGCCGGCAGGGGTCAGGGTCTCTGGGTCGCTCGACTGTGGACACTCATGCATTTCGTTGCAGATCCCCAGGACCCTTGTTATGAAGATTCCATATGTGATTTAAGGCAACCCGTAAGGACAGCACTTGCATCGCGCGATAAAAATGTGTGATTTGCGTTCCACTGGAAAGGAGCGGCATTGTCACGGCAGACCAAGAACCGCCGACCTTGCGGGTACGTCCTCCACACAGCACCAGATATCCATGAGCGGGAGGAGGCGTAATGCCGGATATTCGCTATGCACTCCGGAATGGGGACAAGACGAGCCCCAACGGCGTGCTTATCGGGACCGGGCAGAGCTTCTTTCATCATGGCGTGACAGTAGGCGTCGAGGGGGATTATGCGACTTGCCCTGCCTGTAAAGCTGGGGGGCGGTGATGAACGATTGCTATCCCGCCTTCGATATTCACGGTAAGCAATTGCTTGTGAGCGGAGTCCGAGTCTATTGCAAATGTGAGACGAAGCCTTTCGTCTTGCCGTCGCAAATGGATTTCAGAATTGAAGTTGCACGGACGAGTATGGCATCCGTTTCGCCGGCACAACATATGTTGCTGCGCAAGCGAATGTAGATTCACCTGAGATTGTTGAGCAATACTTTGAAATTACCGATGAAGACGGGCAGCCAGTCGAAGGTTATCGCTACGATCTGTTTGTTGATGAACAACAGGTGGCTCGAAACCGGAATATATTAAACGGACGTACCATCGCTGTCGCGGGAAAGCACGATCTTCGGCTCGTTATGTGGCTGGACAAGACTGGGCAGGAGTGTGCATGCCAGAAAAGCTTGATGCCGAAACCCGCTTGCTGGCGGCCATTGCATATGGTGAGTCTTCAACGGCGGATGTATTCGAGGAGATGGCGGCTATCGCAAACGTAATGGTTCGTCAAAGCAAAGCTCGAGGGTACAGTACTATTTCTGGCTTTACTGCCAAGGAAAAGTCTTTTTCGTTTGTGGTGACGGATGGCAATAAGCGATACAAGAAGCTGTATACAGCTAAGGAGGGGGAAATCGAAAAATCGCCGCCGATGTCCGATGCTGTGAAGGCCGCAAGGAATGCGTTGTCAGGTGGGGTGGATTATTCAAATGGCGCATATTTTTGGGATGGTGCGGATATAAAGTCGAATTACAAGAATCATTTCAAGGTTGGGCGAGGGATAAAGTTCACTGACTCGTCGCATAATATTTATGGAATTAAGGAGTCGCGGAAAGTGGTGAAGAAGGAGAAAACAACAAAGACGAAGGTAAATGGAAGGATCGAGGTCAAGAAGGAGGAGATCTGGCGCTACGATCATATCTGCGAGTCGACGGCAGCGTATGGCGGAACGATATTCTGGAGGCAAGCTCCGGACTACTTGAAATATACCCACTCAAAGGAGTATCTATGAAGAGGACGCTGGTATTTTTTGCTGGCGTGGTGTTGTCATCAGTTGCGGCGGCGCAAGTGCCGGAGTCAGTTGTGAATAGTTGCGTTCTGCTGCAGGGCGTAGATGCATCGACGACGTACCAGGAGCTCGGGGGCGACGGGATACTTATCGAGGATGACATGCCGGGTTATGTGATGCTCGTCTATCGACGCAATGGCGTTGATTTTGGATATGCATCGAGCAAGAAGAATTCGGGGGACCTTTTGATAGTCGGACGGCAAAGAGCGTCCATCCTCGGTGCAAAGCGCGCAGGCACAGAGCGGCCGGAGAGATTCGAGCCCGCTCAAGCACTTTACGGGTTCGTTCAGCGGAAGGCTCGGAAGTATTTTTGCGTGGCGTCCACCTTTGAGGGGGTGGGGCGCAGCGGTTCATTTCAAAATGTACGGGCCGCGTATATCGCAGAGTTGACCGGCTCGCATGCTGCGCCGAGGATCAGGGCGCTCTACTATGCCGTGCGGGATATTCGGAAGATCAAAGCTGATGGCAGGGCCGTGCCCACAATGCCGTAGACACCGCACTCCAGGGCCGCCCGCTTCTGGGAGGAGAAGGCGCCGGAACGCGAAGCCTCGCTTCCTGCATGTGACAGAAAACAAAAAACCCGCCGGAGGCGGGTTTTATCTGCTTTGACGGTACCGCTGATACGCATCATGCGGTTGGTTGCGGGGGCAGGACTTGAACCTGCGACCTTCGGGTTATGAGCCCGACGAGCTGCCAACTGCTCCACCCCGCGTCCGTCGAAGAAAGGATTATATGGCATCTGGTTGCGCAATGCAACACCTGTTTAAAAATACCTTCCAGCGGTGCGCATTGCCGCCTGCCATAACGATTAGATCGCCGGCACGGGGCAGAGGTTCAGCCCTTGCCAGTGCTATCGGTTGTGCGCTGCCACAGCGCGGCCTCGAACTCGAAGCTGTCGCGTTGCTGCAGGTCGTCGCGCTGCCAGATCACGCGGTCGCGGCGCACCGTCAGCATCCAGGTGGTGGTGGCCAGCGGCGCCGGGTGTGAGAACGCGCGCGGGGTCAGCACCGCGCCGCAGGGGCCATGCCGGGGATCGCGCACGGAGGTGTAGCGGATCATGCCAAGGCCGGCCTCGCGCGCGATGCGGCCGAAGGCCTGGCAGGGTTCGTGGTGGTCGGGGTCGGTCCAGGTGGCGTGGTCCTGGTCGAACGGCGGTGTGTCCAGTGCCACGCCCCAGGTGTCGACGCGCACTTCGAACAGCGTCTGCGCGCGGGCGTCGATGCGCGGCAGCGCGGGGCTGTCGTTGAGGAAGCGCCAGCGCCAGTAGCCGAGTTCGGCGCAGGCGGTGCGGATCTCGTTGGCGCCGTAGAACACGCCCGGATCCTGGCTGGCGCGAAAGCGCGAGCCCCAGGGCGAGGGCGGATAGCGGAACGGGGTGAACAGCAGGTAGTGCAGGTGGCGTGCCTCGGCGGGCACTGCTGGTTTGCCGGCGTCGAGCACGGCTTCCAGCACAGCCTGTTCTTCCAGGCTGTCGACCAGCGGCATGGTGGATACGACGTGCTGGGCCTCCACCGCCCGCCACAGCGTGAGCGCGAACTGCCTGCGCTCAGATGCGACCGCGGGTGGCGTCCAGGTAGTGAACGACACGGACCAGACCTTCCGTTGTGCGGATCATTTCAAGGGGCTTGCCGCCCAGCGCCAGGTTTTCATTGGTCAGCCACAGCCGGGCCTGGTCGCCGTGGCCCAGGATGGCATCGAGCGATCGGAACAGGCGCACGAACAGAACACCGAATTCCCACTCCTTGCGGTGCGCATCGAGCACATAGCCGCCAGATGCCATGCGCGATACCGATGCCGTGCTGATGCCCAGCACGCCTGCCACCACCGCCTGGCTGATGCCGAGGAAGCCGGCGGCGCGCATCACCGCCTTGGTCAGCGTGGTGCCGGGGTCGGGGCCGCCGGCGGGATCGGTTTCCGGAATCCGCCTGGATTGCATCGCCATCACTCCTGTTTCTTCAGAAATATTATAGGCGATGCATTTCAGAAGGGAAGCGATTGCTGAAAAGCCAGCAAACTACGGCGGCGTCAGTAGGTCTCGATATGGAGCCGGCCCTCCGCTTTCATTGCGGCCTCGATCTCCGGCCACGCGTGCCCGGCGCCGGCGCACACCACTTCGAATGCCTCGAGCACGCCTGCCTCCATGCCCTTCAGTCCGCAGATATAGACATGGCCGTTGGGATCGGCCAGCAGCGCGGCGGCGCTGTCCGCGGCATCGCGGATCGCGTCCTGCACGTAGCGGCGCGGCGCGGCGGGATCGCGCGAGAAGGCGAAATGGATGTCGAGGAAGTCCTTGGGCAGCTTCAGCAGCGGGCCGAAGTAGGGCAGTTCGTTGGCGTTGCGCGCACCGAAGAACAGCTGCCGGCGCCCGCCGAAGTGCGCCATGTTGCGGCGCATGCGCTCGGTCATGGCGCGCATCGGGGCTGAGCCCGTGCCGGTGCAGATCATCATGATGCTGGCCTCGACATGGTTGGGCATCAGGAAGGTCGATCCGAACGGCCCCACCACCTGTACGCTGTCGCCCTTGGCCAGGTCGCACAGGTAGTTGGACGCGACGCCCCGCACCGGCTTGCCGTCGTGGTCCTGGTCGACCCGTTTGACGGTCAGCGCCAGGTTGTTGTAGCCCGGGCGCTCGCCGTCGCGTGGGCTGGCCACCGAGTACAAGCGGATGTAGTGCGGCTTGCCCGACGCATCCGTGCCGGGCGGCACGATGCCGATCGACTGGCCTTCCAGGATCGGGAAGAAGTGCGTGCCGAAATCCAGCACGATATGGTGGATGTCGCTGGATGCGTCCTCGGCGGTCAGCCGGTAGTTGCCGGCCACGGTCGCCGTGACCGGCGCGCGCGCGCCATGCAGGTTCACATAGGGATGGGCCGCCGACCACGGCGCACGCGGCGAGGTGTGGCGGCTGGTTTCCACGGACTGGATGGCGGCGTCGGGCGCGGCGCCGGTTGCGGTGCCGCCGCCGAGGGTTGCCTGCGGCGCGTCACCCAGGTCGGCCAGTTCCGGCAGCGGCACTTCGGCCGGCAACTCGTCCCACAGCAGTTGCGCCTCGATCGGGTAGGCCTGGCCGCGCAGCATGGTGCGCCAGTTGTCGATGGCGCCGGTCGGGCAGGGCGACAGGCAGGCGTTGCAGCCGTTGCACACGTCCGCCCTGACCACGTAGTTGCGGTCGTCGTGGGTGATGGCATCGATCGGGCAGGTGTCCTCGCAGGTATTGCAGCGGATGCAGATTTCCGGATCGATCAGGTGCTGCTTGATGATGTCGGGGGCGCCCATGGCGTGTCTCCGGTGGCTCCTGGCCTGTCCTTGTGGTTCTGGTTCAGTTGAAACGGACGTACTCGAAATCCATTGGCTGGCGGTTGATGCCCACCGCAGGCGGCGCGATCCAGTTGGCGTACTTGCCCGGCTCCACCACGCGGCCCATCAGCGAGGCAACAAAGGCGCGGTCTTCATCGGTGGCCAGCCACTTGCGTTCGTTGGCCTTCCATTCGGCTTCGGAAATCAGCTGGCCCTCGGGCGAGACGTGCACATTGGCCAGCGTGCCGATCTTGCGGTTGAAGGCCTTGTGCGGCACGGTCAGGCGGAACGCGATGCCGGCCTTTTCGATGACCTTGTTCCAGCGCGCCACGCCGCCCATGCTGTCCTTGATGTAGTCGTCGCGCAGCACTTCATTAAGCGCATTGAGCATCGGCACCTCGCGCTCGCCCAGGTGGCCGTCGCGCACTTCCAGCACGCGGTAGACATCGCTCTTGAGCAGGTGGTCGTCGGCGCGCTTGCCTTCCTCGAAGCGGCCCTTCAGGCCGGCGCTGTAGAAGGTGGCGGCGTTGGACGACTGGTCGGCGCCGAACAGGTCGATGGTGACGCTGTAGTGGAAGTTCAGGTAGCGCTGGATGGTCTCCAGGTCGATCACCCCCGCGGCGCGCACTTCGGCTGGGTCTTCGATGCCGCGTTCGCGCATCACCTCGCAGGTGCGCTGGAGCACGCGCGACACGCCGGATTCACCCACGAACATATGGTGCGCTTCCTCGGTCAGCATGAAGCGCGTGGTGCGCGCCAGCGGATCGAAGCCGGACTCGGCCAGCGCGCACAGCTGGAACTTGCCGTCGCGGTCGGTGAAGTAGGTGAACATGAAGAACGCCAGCCAGTCCGGCGTGCGCTCGTTGAAGGCGCCGAGGATGCGCGGGTTGTCCTGGTCGCCGGAGCGGCGCTCCAGCAGCGCCTCGGCTTCCTCGCGGCCGTCGCGGCCGAAATAGCGGTGCAGCAGGTACACCATCGCCCACAGGTGGCGGCCTTCCTCCACATTGACCTGGAACAGGTTGCGCAGGTCGTACAGGCTCGGCGCGGTCAGGCCCAGGTGGCGCTGCTGCTCGACCGAAGCAGGCTCGGTGTCGCCCTGCGTCACGATGATGCGGCGCAGGTTGGCGCGGTGCTCGCCCGGCACGTCTTGCCAGGCGGCTTCGCCCTTGTGCTCGCCAAAGTGGATCCTGCGCTCGGGGTCGGCCGGCTGCAGGAAGATGCCCCAGCGGTAGTCCGGCATCTTGACGTGGTCGAAGTGCGCCCAGCCCGATGGATCGACCGACACCGCGGTGCGCAGGTAGACATCGAAGTTGTGCGAGCCGTCCGGCCCCATGTCGCGCCACCAGTCGAGGAACGCCGGTTGCCAGTGTTCCAGCGCGCGCTGCAGCGCGCGGTCGTCGGACAGGTTGACGTTGTTGGGGATCTTCTGGCTGTAGTCGATGCTCACGTGTTGTCTCCTTGTTGTCTGGCGGGGGGCGGGCGCTATACCCGGTCCCAGTCGAAGCGTGCCTTGTTGCCGCTGCCGAAGACCTTCAGCGCGCCGTTCTCGCCGACGGCGTTGGGGCGCTGGAAGATCCAGTTCTGCCATGCGGTCAGGCGGCCGAAGATGCGCGTTTCCATGGTCTCGGCGCCGCCGAAGCGCAGGTTGGCTTCCATCCCGGTCAGTGCATCCGGCGACAGGCTGGCGCGTTCTTCCAGGGCGATGCGGATTTCGTCCTCCCAGTCGATATCGTCGGGCGCGGCGGTGATCAGCCCGAGCGAGTCGGCGCTGAGCGCATCCAGCGGCGCGCCGATGTGCTCGCGCACCGCGGTGAGCGCGGCCTCGTCGCCATAGAAGCGCGCCGCCAGCCGGGTTTGCCCATTGGGCATGGGGTAGTGGCCGAAGTTGAGCGCGGAGGCGAACACGCGCGGCGCGTCGTCTGGGGCGTCGGGCAGGTGCAGCATGTAGCTGCGGTCGGCGGCCAGCGCCAGTTCCAGCAGCGTGCCGGCAAAGCAGGAATCGGCTTCGATCAGCGCGATCAGGCTGCGCGACGACACATCCAGCCGCGCCAGCGTGCGGCGCAGCATGCCGATGGTCTCGCGCACGAACCAGTGGCCGGCATGCGCCTGCAGCAGCGCATCGGCGGCCAGCACCGCGGCCGCGTCGCCATCGGTCTTGAGCACCCAGATGCCGATATCCAGATGGTTGGCGCGCAGCGTCAGGATGGCGTCGTCGAGCTCGCGCGCCATCTTCAGCGGCCACCATTGCGCGCCGGCCGCGACCACCCCGGCGAGATCCGCGGGCTGGTGCTTGTCGGGCCCGAATACGGTCAGCGTGGCCTTGCGCGCCGCGGCATCGACATGCACGCGCACGGTCTCGTAGCGGTAGCCGTCGGGCTCGATGGTGCGCGACAGTGGTGTCAGCGTGATGCCGTGGTGGCCCTGTGGCCGGTCGCTGGTGGCCGCCAGCGCCGCCGCGCGCTCGGCGATATGCTCGGCAAAGCGCGCCGGCTTGACCACTTCGTCAACCAGCTTCCAGTCCTTGGCACGCTGGCCGCGCACGCCTTCCGTGGTGGTGCAGAAGATGTCCGCGTGGTCGCGGCGCACGTGGCGCTTGTCGGTCACGCGGGTCAGGCCGCCGGTGCCGGGCAGCACGCCCAGCAGCGGCACCTCGGGCAGGCTTACCGCGGACGAGCGGTCGTCGACCAGCACGATCTCGTCGCACGCCAGCGCCAGTTCATAGCCGCCGCCGGCGGTGGTGCCGTTGCAGGCGGCAATGAACTTCAGCCCCGAGTGCCGGCTGGCATCCTCGATGGCATTGCGGGTCTCGTTGGTGAACTTGCAGAAGTTGACCTTCCACGCATGCGACGACAGCCCCAGCATGAAGATATTGGCGCCCGAGCAGAAGATGCGGTCGCGCGCGCTGGTCAGCACCACGGTGCGCACTTCGGGATGCTCGAAGCGGATGCGCTGCAGCGCGTCGTGCAGTTCGATATCGACGCCGAGGTCGTAGGAATTGAGCTTCAGCGCGTAGCCGGGGCGCAACCCTCCTTCCTCGTCGACGTCCATCGCCAGGGTGGCGACGGGGCCGTCGAAACTCAGTTTCCAGTGGCGGTACTGGTCGGGATGACGCTCGAAGGTGATGGGTGCGTCTGACGGGGCTGACTGGTCAGGGCGCAGTGGGGCGGTTGCCGGCGCGGACATGGCTGTCTCCTGAATGCACTATAGTGCCTTGCGGCTTTTGATGAAATATAGTGCATGGAGGCGGCCGGCGCAATGTCTTTGTCACCCGCGCGGCCGGCGGCGTAGTCAGGCGCCGGCCGCCTGGAGCTGGGCGCGCAACTGCTGCAGCGAGGCGGCGGCGTCCTGGCCACTGGTGTCGATCGAGATATCGGCGCGGTCATAGAGCGGCGCGCGAGCCTGCAGGATGCGGCGCAGGTCGGCCATAGCCTCGCGGTTGCCTTCCATCGGCCGCATGTCGCCCTGGGCTACCACGCGCGCCATGTGCTCCTCCGGCGAGGTGCGCACCCAGATGGTATAGCACTGCGACAGCAGCAGGTTGAAGGTGGCCGGTTCAGAGACCAGGCTGCCCGGCGTGGCCAGCACCAGGCGGTCGTGCTCGCGCAGGGTGCGCTCCAGTGCGCGCATTTCGTAGCGGCGGTAGGCCGCCTGGCCGTAGAGCGAATGGATTTCCGACAGGCTGGCGCCGGCTTCCTGCTCGATCACGGTGTTCAGTTCGACAAAGGGCACGTCCCTGGCCGCTGCCAGCGCGCGGCCCAGGGTCGATTTGCCGGCGCCGCGCAGGCCGATCAGCGCGATGCGGCGGTGTCGCGCATCGCCGGACTCTGCCGGGGCCAGTGCATGGCGGCAGGCTTCACGCACGCGCGCCAGCTCGCCCGCGGGCAACTGCGCCAGCCATTGCACCATCTGCGCAAATTCGGTGGCCTGCTCGCCGTTCAGGCCGTCCACTTCGGCCAGCACCACCGGCAGCGGCACGTCGAGCGCGCGCGCCACCTGGCGCAGCAGCAGCACCGACGCATTGCCGGTGCCGGTTTCCAGGTTGGCCAGGTAGCGCTCGGACACGCCGGCGCCGCGCGCCAGGTCCTTGCGCGACATGCCGCGCGAGGCCCGCAGCGAACGGATGCGCTCGCCCAGCAGCGTCAGGTAGGGGTCGCGCTCGGCGTTGGCGGCTGCGGCGGGCGCATCCCCGGCGGGGCGCGTGTCGGCTTCGGTCTCGTTGGCGGGCAGCGGGGCGGGATCGCGGCGCATGGTGGTGGTTTCGGGTTGGCCGGCAGAAAAAGCAAGGGCGCATTATACGAGCAGCCTTGGTGCGCCAAGTGGCGCGGCAGGCAGTCGCTTCGATAAAGTCTGTCCTATAGTGCATCCCCTCGCTTGCATAATAGTTGATATGAAATAAAATGCATCAACAAGCGGATGCCGGCATGCACGTTGGCGGACATCGGCAAGCAGAACAGCGACTGGACTGACGCTGGCGCGGCGCCCATGGCCCGCGGCGCGACACCAAGGAGTGGAGACAATGACGCCCCCCAATACCGCCGCCGGCATGCCAGCGGCAGCATCGCCCGTGCCGCCGGCTGTTCCACCCGCTACCGATGCCGTGGCGGCACTGCCCACCTGCTACAACGCCGCCGAGGACCTGCTGTCGCGCAATCTCGAGGCCGGGCGCGGGGCCAGGACAGCCTACATCGACGACACCGCCTCGCTGACTTATGCCGAGCTCGATGCCCGTGCCCGCCGCTTTGCCGGCGCGCTGCGCGACGCGGGCTTGCGCCAGGAAGAGCGGCTGCTGCTGTGCGCGCTCGATACCATTGATTTCCCCACGGTATTTCTCGGCTGCCTGCTGGCGGGTGTGGTGCCGGTGGCGGTCAATACCCTGCTGACCGCGGACGATTACGCCTACATGCTTGGCCACAGCGGCGCGCGCGCCGTGGTGGTGTCGGAGCCGCTGCTGCCGGTGATGAAGGCCGCCATCGACAAGAGCGGGCTGGCGCCGATGGTGATCCAGGCGGCGCCGCATGCCGACGGCGCGCCGGCATGCAGCGTGGGCGCGATGCTGGCGCGCACGCGTTCTCCCGCGCAGGCCGTGCGCAGCGGCCCGGACGACATGGCGTTCTGGCTGTATTCGTCGGGCTCGACCGGACGGCCCAAGGGCACCGTGCACACACATGGCAACCTGTTCCATACGGCTGACCTGTATGCGCGCCAGGTGCTGGGCATCCGGGAGGACGACGTGGTGTTCTCGGCCGCCAAGCTGTTCTTTGCCTATGGGCTGGGCAATGCGCTGACTTTTCCGATGTCGGTCGGCGCCACTACCGTGCTGATGTCCGAGCGGCCCACGCCGGCAGCCGTGTTCAGGCGGCTGCGCGAGCAGCGGCCCACAGTGTTCTGCGGCGTGCCCACGCTGTTTGCGGGCATGCTGGCGGCGCCTGAGCTGCCGCCGCGCGCCGAGGTGGCGTTGCGTGTATGCACCTCCGCCGGCGAGGCCCTGCCGCGCGATATCGGCGAACGCTTCCTGGCGCATTTCGGCTGCGACATCCTGGATGGCATCGGCTCCACCGAGATGCTGCATATCTTCCTGTCGAACCGGCCGGGCGAGGTGCGCTACGGCACCACCGGCAAGCCGGTGCCTGGCTACGCGCTGAAGCTGCTGGACGAGCGCGGCGAGCCGTGCGCGCCCGGCGAGATCGGCGACCTCTATATCAAGGGCCCCAGTGCCGCGCTGATGTACTGGTGCAACCGCGACAAGAGCCGCGATACCTTCGTCGGGGAATGGACGCGCAGCGGCGACAAGTACCTGTGCGATGCCGATGGCTACTACACCTATGCCGGCCGCAGCGACGACATGCTCAAGGTCGGCGGCATCTACGTGTCGCCGTTCGAGGTCGAGGCCGCGCTGGCGCAGCACCCGGCCGTGCTGGAGGCGGCGGTGATCGGCGTCACCGATGCCGACGAACTGGTCAAGCCCAAGGCCTTTGTCGTGCTGCGGCCCGGCCAGCAATGGCATGACGGCATGGCGGCGGAACTGCAGGCCTTTATCAAGTCGCGCCTCGCGCCATACAAGTACCCGCGCCAGATCGAATGCGTGCCCGAACTGCCCAAGACCGCGACCGGCAAGATCCAGCGCTTCCGCCTGCGCCAGCGCGAGCAGGCTGCGCGGGAGGCGGCGCAATGAAGCGCCCGCAGCTTCTGGACATTCCTTCTGAACCGATGCAAGACAACAACGTGCCCATGCAAAGCAGCCTGGTGGAAATCCCCTTCGACAAGCGCCGTATCCGGATCGAGTACCAGTGGCTGCGGCCTGAACGCGCGCAGCGCCCGCTGGTGGTGTTCCTGCATGAGGGGCTGGGCTCGGTCAGCATGTGGCGCGATTTCCCGCGCGATTTTTGCGAGGCCGGCGACTATCGCGGCCTGGTGTTCTCGCGCTACGGCTACGGAGGTTCGACGCCGCGGCCGCACGACGAAAAATGGCGTCCCGACTTCATGCATCGCCAGGCACGCGAGGCGCTGCCCGCTTTGTTCGACGTACTCGACATCGGTCCCGGCCGCACGCACGGCATGCCCTGGCTGCTGGGCCACAGCGACGGCGGCTCGATCGCGCTGATCCACGCCGCCAGCTTTCCGCAGGCGGTTGCCGGCATCACCGTGCTGGCGCCGCATATCGTGGTGGAAGACCTGTCGGTGCGCAGCATCGCGGGCACGCGCCAGGCTTACCTGGAAACCGACCTGCGCCAGCGGCTGGCGCGCCATCATGACGACGTCGATTCGGCCTTCTGGGGCTGGAACGATATCTGGCTCGACCCCGGATTCCGCCAGTGGGACCTGCGTCCGCTCCTGTCCGGGCTGCGCTGCCCCGTGCTGGCGGTGCAGGGCGAGGACGACGAATACGGCACCATGGCGCAGATCGAGGGTATCCATCGATATGCCCCCCAGACCACCTTGCTTAAACTCGCGCGATGTGGACATTCGCCACATCGCGACCAAAAAGATCCGTTGACGCTGGCCGCGGTTCGGCATATAAACGCATATACTTCAAACCTAAAATAATTCGGCTTCCCGCCTGTTGCGAAGGGTCCTCACGGTGCATGCGCCGGCGCGGGACACGGCAAGGGCAGGGGTGACCGGCAACGGTCCAGCGAGCCACCGGCTTGACCACCAGGAGACACCATGCGTCGCTTCACCTCGCGCAGGCTTGCGCCTGCCTGCCTTGCCGTCGCCACCGTCTTTGCCATGGCCGGCGCGTCCGCGCAGCCGGCGGCCCCCGCACCCGCTGCGCCGGGGGGCAAGATCAAGGTCGGCTTCATGCTGCCGTACACCGGCACCTACGCGGCCCTGGGTACGGCCATCGAAAACGGCTTCCGCATGTACGTGCAGCAGCAGGGCGGCAAGCTCGGCGGACGCGACATCGAGTACTTCAAGGTCGACGATGAATCCGATCCGGCCAAGGCGCCGGAGAACGCCACCAAGCTGGTCAAGCGCGACCAGGTCGACGTGGTGGTCGGCACGGTGCATTCGGGCGTGCAGATGGGCATCGTCAAGGTGGCCAAGGAGAACAACACGCTGCTGATCATCCCCAATGCCGGCGTGGACGAGGCCACCGGTCCGCTGTGCGGCCCCAATATCTTCCGCACCTCGTTCTCGAACTGGCAGCCGGGCTACGCCATGGGCCAGGTGCTGGGCGAGCGCGGCCTGAAGAAGGTGGTGACGCTGACCTGGAAATACGCCGCCGGCGAACAGTCGGTGAAGGGCTTCAAGGAGGCGTTCGAGGCCAAGGGCGGCAAGGTGGTGAAGGAACTGAACCTGCCGTTCCCCAATGTCGAGTTCCAGGCGCTGATCACCGAAGTGGCGTCGCTCAAGCCTGACGCCGTGTTCGTGTTCTTTGCCGGCGGCGGCGCGGTCAAGTTCGTCAAGGACTGGGCTGCGGCGGGGCTCAAGGACAAGATCCCGCTGTACGGCTCGGGCTTCCTGACCGACGGCACGCTCGAAGCACAGGGCAACGCCGCGCAGGGGCTGGAAACCACGCTGCACTACGCCGATGGCCTGACCAACCCGCGCGACAAGAATTTCCGCCTGGACTACGCCAAGACCTACAAGCTGCAGCCCGACGTGTACGCAGTGCAGGGCTACGATGCCGCCCAGCTGCTGGCGGCCGGCGCCACGGCGGTGAAGGGCGACATGACGCGCAAGGCCGACCTGTACAAAGCCATGGGCGCGGCCAGGATCGACAGCCCGCGCGGCGCCTTCACGCTGTCCAAGGCGCATAACCCGGTGCAGGACTTCTACCTGCGCAAGGTCGACGGGCGCGAGAACAAGGTCAGCTCGGTGGCGGTGAAGGCACTGGCTGATCCAGCGCGCGGTTGCCGGCTGTAAGGCCATCCCGGCCTGTCGGTTTGCGCCCCTCTCCCGCTTGCGGGAGAGGGGCGGGGGAGAGGGCAGAAGCCCCCACGAAGTGAAGGCCTTCGCATCCCGCAAGCGCCGGACCTCTCCCCAACCCCTCTCCCGCGCGCGGGAGAGGGGAGCCTGCCACCGGCATGTGTGGCGCTGTAGGTAATTTGGTGCATTACCCCGCATGGATATCGTTTCCTTCCTGATCCAGTGCCTGAACAGCGTGCAGTACGGCCTGCTGCTGTTCCTGGTGGCCAGCGGCCTGACGCTGATCTTCGGCATCATGGGCGTGATCAATCTCGCCCACGGCAGCTTCTACATGCTGGGCGCCTACCTGGCCTTCACGCTCGCCGGCCTGACCGGCAACCTGTTCATCGCCATCCCGCTCGGCATCGTGCTGGCGGTGGCATTCGGCTACGTGCTGGAATGGGCCTTCTTCAGCTACCTGTATGAGCGCGACCACCTGCAGCAGGTGCTGATGACCTACGGGCTGATCCTGGTGTTCGAGGAGTTGCGCAGCATCCTGGTCGGCGATGACGTGCACGGCGTGCAGGTGCCTGCGCTGCTGGACGGCGCGTTGGCGATCGGCAACGACATGACCTATCCGGTGTACCGCCTCTTTATCTCCGCGATATGCCTGGTGGTGGCCCTGGCGATGTACTACGTGATCCGGCGCACCCGGCTGGGCATGATGATCCGCGCCGGCGCCACCAACCGCGAGATGGTGCAGTCGCTGGGCATCAACATCACGGTGCTGTACCGCTTCGTGTTCGCGCTGGGCGTGGCGCTGGCGGTGCTGGCCGGCATGATCGCCGCGCCGGTGTCGTCGGTCTATCCGGGCATGGGCGCGCAGGTGCTGATCGTCTGCTTCGTGGTGGTGGTGATCGGCGGCATCGGCTCGGTCAAGGGCGCGCTGGTGGCGTCGCTGCTGCTGGGTTTCGTCGATACCTTCGGCAAGGTGTTCTGGCAGGAGGCGGCCGGCGTGCTGATCTACCTGCTGATGGCGGTGATCCTGCTGTGGAAGCCGCAGGGGCTGTTCAAGGCAGGATGACATGAATCCGACGACATTGCCGGCGCGCCGGCACTCCTCGCGCAACACCACGCTGGCCACCGGGCTGGGTTGGCTGGTGGCGTTCGCGGTGCTGGCGGCACTGCCGCTGCTGCTGACCGCGGACAGCAACAAGTTCTACATCGAGCTGCTCAGCAAGGTGATGATCATGGCGATCTTCGCGCTGTCGCTGCAGCTGCTGATCGGCTACACCGGGCTGGTCAGCCTGGGCCATGCCGCGTACTTCGCCATGGCGGCGTATGCCACCGCAGTACTGGCGCCGCAGGCCGGGCCGGGCAACGGCTGGCTGCTGCTGGCGGGGGCGCTGGCCGCATCCGCGTTGTTGGCGCTGGTGGTTGGGGCGCTGGTGCTGCGCACCCGCGGTGTGTATTTCATCATGGTGACGCTGGCGTTCGCGCAGATGGTGTATTTCGTCTTCCACGACACCAAGATCGCGGGCGGCAGCGATGGCACCTATATCTACTTCCGGCCGGAATTCCCGGTGCCCGGCGAGCACCTGCTGACGGTCAACGATCCCACGCATTTCTACTGGCTGGTCTGGCTCGGGCTGGTGCTGACGGTGGCGGTGCTGGCGCTGGTGCTGCGCTCGCGCTTCGGGCACGCGCTGGTCGGCATCCGCCACAACGAGCAGCGCATGCGCGCGGCCGGCTATGCCACTTACCGCTACCAGCTTGGCGCCTTTGTCGCGGGCGGGATGCTGGCGGGACTGGCTGGGTTTCTGTATGCGATCCAGTTTGGCTTCGTCAATCCGGAGATCGCGTCGTGGCACCAGTCCGGCAACGCCATGCTGATGGTGATCCTGGGCGGCGTGGGCAGCCTGGCCGGCGCGGTGCTGGGCGCGTTCTCGTTCGTGCTGCTGGCCGAGTGGTTCAGTACGCTGACCAAGCACTGGCAGCTGCTGATGGGCGGCTTCATCATCGTCGCGGTGGCGCTGCTGCCGCGCGGGCTGGTCAGCCTGCCGTCGGTGTTGCGGCACGGCCGCCGCGGGCGCCGCAATGGCGATGCTGGCACCGGCACGGATGAGCCCGCGGGCACTGCGGACAGCCGCAGCGAAGGACGCCGCAATACGGAGGCCGCATGACATCGCAAGGAATCCCGATCCTGCAGGCGCAGCAACTGACCCGGCGCTTTGGCGGCCTGACCGCCGTGGCGGGCGTCGACCTGTCGCTGTCTCTGCATGAGATCCATGCCGTGATCGGCACCAACGGCGCGGGCAAGTCCACGCTGATCAATATGCTGTCCGGCGAACTGCCGCCGTCGTCCGGCCGCCTGCGCCTGAAGGGCGAGGACGTGACCGGCTGGTCGCAGCCGCGGCTGGCGCGCCATGGGGTGGGGCGCAGCTACCAGCGCAACAATATCTTCCTGCCGCTGACGGTGCGCGAAAACTGCCGGCTGGCCGCGCAATCGCGCGCGCAGCGTGCGTGGCGGCTGTGGGAAAGCGCCCAGGGCTGCCGCACCAGCGCCACGCTGGCCGACGAGGCGCTGGAGCGGGCCGGCTTGGCGCCGCTGGCGGACCGGCTTGCCAGCGACCTGGCCCATGGCCAGAAGCGGCAGCTGGAGGTGGCAATGTGCCTGGCCACGCAGCCGGTCGCACTGCTGCTGGACGAGCCGCTGGCCGGCATGGGCGCGGAAGAGTCGGCGCGGATGCTGGCGCTGCTGCGCGGCCTGCGCGAGGGCCACGCCATCCTGCTGGTCGAGCATGACATGGACGCGGTGTTCTCGGTTGCCGACCGCATCACCGTGATGGTCAACGGCGCCGTGATTGCCACGGGCAGCCCCGAGGCGATCCGGACCAACCACGAGGTCCAGGTCGCCTACCTGGGCGAGGAAGAGAGCGAGCCCGCATGAACGCACCGATCAATTCGCCGATGATCGAGGCCACCGGCATCAACGCCTGGTATGGCTCAAGCCACGTGCTGCGCGACGTCGACTTCACCGTGGGCGTGGGCGAAACGGTCGGGCTGCTGGGCCGCAACGGCATGGGCAAGAGCACGCTGCTGCGCACGCTGCTGGGCCATGTGCGCCAGCGCCAGGGGCAGATCCGCGTGGCCGGCCGCGACGTCTCGCGCGCGCAGCCGTTCGAGGTGGCGCGCCTGGGCGTGGCCTACGTGCCGGAGGGCCGCGGCATCTTCCCCAGCCTGTCGGTGCGCGAAAACCTGCTGATGGCCGCGCGCAAGGGCTGTAACGGCCGCAACGACTGGGACGAGGCGCGCGTGCTCGACCTGTTCCCGCGCCTGAAGGAACGCCTGTCCCATGGCGGCCAGCAGTTGTCCGGCGGCGAGCAGCAGATGCTGTCCATCGGCCGCGCGCTGATGACCAATCCCGACTGCCTGGTGCTGGACGAGGCCACCGAAGGGCTGGCCCCGCGCATCGTGCGCGAGATCTGGGAGGTCATCGCCACCGTGCGCGGCACCGGCATCGCCTCGGTCGTGGTCGACCGCAATTTCCGCTCGGTGCTGGCGCATGCCGACCGTGCCGTGGTGCTGGAGAAGGGCCGGGTGGTGATGGCCGGCCCCGCGTCGGACCTTGCCGGCAAGCCCGAAGCCCTGGACCGCTACCTGGGTGTTTGAGATGGAAAGCGCCGCATAAGGCGCTTATGTTGTCATGCCGCAACGCCGCTTGCAGGCGCAAGGACACGCTGTTTTGCTCTCCCAGGGCTTGACCATCCGCCGCTTCCCTCCCATCCTTGCGAAGTCACGAAAGCGGCATCCCTGTTTGCCGCAGTGGTCGATAGTCGACAGTTCATCTAGAATTGCGCGCGTTTGTGCAATGCAATAAGAACCGCAAGCAGAACCGGAAACGGGCGCAGCAAGCTGTTGCGCTGGATGGGACCGGGCCGCGGCAGAGCCAACAAACCTGCCGGCGACCTGGTCGAGCAGACCCAATTTCATGACCCAATCCACAACCAGCCATTATTTTGTCGAGAGCCCGAGCACGCGCGCCCTGGTGCTCGGCGCGGTAGGCGTCGTCTTCGGCGACATCGGCACCAGCCCGCTGTATGCCCTCAAGGAGTGCTTCAGCAAGGAGCACGGCATCATGTTCAGCCCGGAGGCCGTGCTGGGCATTATCTCGATGCTGTTCTGGGCCATGATCATCGTGGTCTCGATCAAGTACGTGGTCTTCGTGATGCGGGCCGACAACGACGGCGAAGGCGGCGTGCTGGCGCTGATGGCACTGGTGCTGCGCACCGTGGCACCACGCTCCGGCAAGGCCAGGATGCTGATGATGCTGGGCATCTTCGGCGCCTGCATGTTCTACGGTGACGCGGTCATCACGCCGGCGATCTCGGTACTGTCGGCGGTGGAAGGGCTGGAGATCGCCGCGCCGCAGCTGTCGCAGTTCGTGATACCGATCACACTGGTGATCCTGGCGGCGCTGTTTCTGATCCAGCGCCACGGCACCGCCACCATGGGCAAGCTGTTCGGGCCGATCATGACCGCCTGGTTCCTGGCGCTGGGTGCGCTGGGGATCTACCAGCTGGTGCAGGCGCCTGAAATCCTGAAGGCGGTCAACCCGTACTACGCGGTCACCTTCCTGGTGGAGCATGCGCTGCAGGCCTTTATCGTGCTGGGCTCCGTATTCCTGGTGCTGACCGGGGCGGAGGCGCTGTACGTCGATATGGGCCACTTCGGCGCGCGCCCGATCCGCATCGGCTGGTTCGCGCTGGTGATGCCCTGCCTGATGCTGAACTACTTTGGCCAGGGCGCGATGCTGCTGCACAACCCGGCCGGCGCCGAGAACCCGTTCTACCTGATGGTGCCTGAGCTGCTGCAGATCCCGATGGTGCTGCTGGCCACCTGCGCCACCGTGATCGCCTCGCAGGCGGTGATCTCCGGTGCATTCTCGCTGACCAGCCAGGCGATCCAGCTGGGCTTCCTGCCGCGCATGCGCGTGCGCTACACCTCGGCTGCCGAGATCGGCCAGATCTACCTGCCGGTGATCAACTGGCTGCTGCTGGTGCTGGTGATCGGCGTGGTGATCTCGTTCAAGAAGTCAGAGAACCTGGCCGCCGCCTACGGCATCGCCGTGACCACCACCATGGTCATCACCACCGTCCTGGCCGCGGTGTGCATGCGCAACGTCTGGAAGTGGAACCCCGCGCTGGTCGCGGTGGTCGGGCTGGGCTTCATCCTGGTGGACCTTGCGTTCTTTGCCGCCAACCTGCTCAAGGTTGCCGAAGGCGGCTGGTTCCCGCTGCTGCTGGGCAGCGCCACGTTCTTCCTGCTGATGACCTGGTACAGCGGCCGCAAGCTGCTGCGCGCGCGCAGCCTGGAAGACGGCATCCCGCTCGAACCCTTTATCGCCGGGCTGCTGGCGCACCCGCCGCACCGGGTCGAGGGCACCGCGGTGTTCCTGACCGGCAATACCGAGGCCGTGCCGGTATCGCTGCTGCACAACCTGAAGCACAACCGCGTGCTGCATGAGCGCGTGGTGTTCCTGACCTTCGTCACGCGCGACATCCCCTACGTTGACGACGACCAGCGCCTGAGCTGCAAGGACCTGGGCGGCGGCGTCTTTATCCTGAAGTCCGAATACGGCTTCAAGGAAACGCCCGATGTGCAGAGGGTGCTGGACCTGGCCGACCGCAAGCTTGGCATGCACTTCGAGCTGATGGAGACCTCATTCTTCATCGCGCGCGAATCGGTGATTCCGTCCAAGCTGCCGGGCATGCCGATGTGGCGCGAGAGCCTGTTCGCCTGGATGCACCAGAACGGCGCCAAGCCGTCGGACTTCTTCCAGATTCCGGCCAACCGGGTGGTGGAGCTGGGCACCAAGGTCGAGATCTGAACGCGCGGGCCCCGGCGCCCGCTTCCGTCGAGCCTCAGCAACCCCCGGACGCGCCGCCAGGCGATCCGGGGGTTTTGCTTTTTGCCCGGCTTGCGCCGCCTGCCTGCCATGCGCCACCCGTACCTGCCAGCGTCCGATTTTCCCGCTATCCGCCCCCCTTGAAATCCGCGCGGGACAGCACTAATTATGGATTGCCCAGTCGTCGCGGCAACGCGGCACTGCGTGTTTTCCGTTGGTTTGCAGCGGCCTGGCAGGAGACCAGGTGCACTACATCAGGGTCCTGCGCCTCCCCGCTGCATAGAAGGAGGATCTAACCATGAGTGACTTCTTTTTCGGGACCGACCCGTTCAGTGAATTCGACCGGATGCAACGGCAGATGGCGAATCTCTTCGGCGGGTTTCCAACCAGCCTGCGCTCCGGGCGTTTCGGGGGTTTCCCTCCGCTGAATATCGGCACGACCGATGACTCGATCGAGATCGTGGTGTTCGCACCCGGCATCAAGACGGACCAGCTCGAGGTATCGATCGACAAGGGCCTGCTGACCATCAGCGGCGAGCGAGCCCAGGTGCAGCCGGAAGGCGCAGCCGAGGTGCGGCCCTATGCGCAGGAGCGCTTCTTCGGCAGTTTCCGCCGCGTGATCGAATTGCCGCAGTCGGCCGATCCCGACAAGGTGCAGGCACGCTATGCCAACGGCTGCCTGTCGATCAGCGTAGGCAAGCGCGAAGCGTCGCGTCCGCGCGCGATCACCGTCAGCTAACGTGAGGAGGAAGCCATGAGCGATTCGAACCAGGTCGTCCAGCGCGACCAGAACGCAAGCGGCCAGGGTGACCAGGGCGCTGTCGCGCAACGTCGCGCGGAAACCCAGGCCATGACGCTGGTGCCCGCGGTCGATATCTACGAGACTCCCGCCGGGGTCACGCTGTGGGCGGATCTGCCCGGCGTGCCGCGCGAGAACCTCGAGGTCAACGTGCACGACAGCAGCCTGCGCATCGAAGGCGAAGCCGTCGTGCCGACGCCCGCGAGCCTGCGCGTGCAGCTTGCCGAGATTCGGCAGCCGCGCTATGCGCGCACGTTTACGCTCAGCCCGGATCTCGACGCTTCGCGCATCGAGGCCAACCTGCAGGACGGCGTGCTGAAGCTGACGATCCCGCGCAGGGAAGAGGCGAGGCCGCGGCGGATCGAGGTGTCGGTCGGCTGAGGCTGCGCGCGTGCCTGGTGCTTGGGCACGCTGCGTGAGTGCTCCCTCTCCCGCTTGCGGGAGAGGGAGCACTCACGGTCAGGCAAGTGCCTCGGGCTGCGCCACGTGTCGAAACTCATCCCTGGTTCACCAACGTCCTTGCCTCCGTCACGTGCGTGCGATACGCCTCGAAGATCCGCCGCAGCGACGCCTCCATCCCTATCCTCGGTTCCCACCCCAGCTCGTCGATGGTGTTGTCGATCTTCGGCACGCGGTGCTGCACGTCCTGGTAGCCCTTGCCGTAGAAGTCGCCCGAGGAGGT
>NZ_JBYTEG010000021.1:0-132325 GCF_058792255.1 Cupriavidus sp. CPT47-8839-RL05A
CATTGCGGCTTGCGGTTTACAACTGCTTCGGCGGCTAACAATGAAAAATGCCGTTCAGTCTTAACTGAACGGCATTAGCACCTGAGGTGCCCTTTGTCGTTCCGGAGCGCCTGGCGGCGCGCGCTTACTGCTTGGGTTCGGTGATAAAGCCGATCTTGCCCAGGCCGCCGTGCTGCGCGGCGGCCATGACTTCGGCCACGCGCTCGTAGCGCACCTCGCGGTCCGCGCGCAGGTGCAGCTCAGGCTGCGGCTGCTGCTGCGCGGCCAACGCGATATTGCTTGCCAGCGTGGCCTGGTCCACTTCCACCTGGTTCCAGAAGACCTTGCCGGCAGCGTCGATCGAGACGTTGATGTTCTGCGGCTTCGGGTCGTTCGGGGTGTTGGTGGCGCGCGGCAGGTCGATCTTCACCGCGTGGTTGATCACGGGGATGGTGATGATGAAGATGATCAGCAGCACCAGCATGACGTCGACCAGCGGCGTCATGTTGATCTCGCTCATCACCTCGTCGTCGTCGCCGTCGAGAGTACCGAATGCCATGATGACTTCCTTGCTTGCGGTTTAGCGCTGTGCCGCGGCCAGGCGCACGGTGCCGTCCTCGGCGCGGGCGCCGGTGGGGCGCACGCGCGCACCGGTGACGAAGTAGGCGTGCAGGTCGTGGGCAAAGCGGTTGAGCTTCGAGATCACCGACTTGTTGCCGCGGGTGAGGGCGTTATAGCCCAGCACGGCGGGAATTGCCACGGCCAGGCCGAAGGCGGTCATGATCAGCGCCTCGCCCACGGGGCCGGCAACCTTGTCGATGGTCGGCACGCCCGAGGCGCCGATGCCGATCAGCGCGTGGTAGATGCCCCACACGGTGCCGAACAGGCCCACGAACGGTGCGGTCGAGCCCACCGAAGCCAGCACCGCCAGGCCCGATTGCATGTGCGCCACCGACTCGTCGATGGAGCTCTTGAGCGAGCGGGTCAGCCAGTCGGAGATGTCCATCACGTCGTGCAGCTGCGGCTGGCTGGCGCGGTGGTGCTGGGCGGCTTCCTTGCCGGCGATGGCCAGCGTGCGGAACGGGTTGGAATCGCCGGCGCCCAGGGTTTCGAGCGCGTGGTCGAAATCGTCCGAGTGCCAGAAGCGCTTTTCCGCGCCGTGCGCCATCTTCTTCAGGCGCACCAGATCCCACGCCTTGGTAAGGATCACGATCCATGAGGCGAGCGACATGATCAGCAGAATGATCGCGGTCGCACGCATGACGAAGTCGCCTTGCGTCCAGAGGTGGGAGAGTCCGAGGTCCTGCATGTGTTGGTTCCTGGTGAGTTCGCTTGGTTTAGGTCAGATCAGAGATCGGAAATCTGGGGCGGTCAGTTCAGTTCGAAGCCGATCGGCTGCTGCGCCGTGACGGCGACGGCGCGGCCGTTGTCCATGTAAGGCTTGCAGCGCATGGCCTGCACGGCCTCTACCGCGGCCTGGTCCAGGCGCGATGAACCGCTCGAGGATACGACGGAAGTCTTCACGACCTTGCCGCTTTCGTCGGTGGTCAGGCGCACCACGGCCTTGCCGGTCTCGCCCATGCGGCGTGACTGGGAAGGATACTTCGGTTGCGGCGCCGTGCACTGGATTTCGCCGATGCCGACTGCACGCGGCGCGGCGGATACCGGTGCAGGGGCGGGCTCAGGTGCCGGTGCCGGGGGTGCCGGCGGCGCGGGAGGAGCCTCGGGCGCGTTCGGTGTCGGCGGCAGGCTGGCTACCGGCTGCGGGGTTGGCTTGGGCTGCGGCGGGGTCGGCTTGGGCGTGGTCACCTTCACCTGCTTGGGCGGGGTTTCCTGTTTGGGCTTGGGTTTGGGCGGCTCCGGCGGGGCTTCCTGCTTGGGAGGCTCCAGCGGGATGATGCGCGCGACGATTTCCGGCGAGATCACCGCCTCGGTCAGCTTGCGGCCCAGGCCGCTTTGGATCAGGTAGAGCAGGCCGACGTGGAACAGCAGTACGGCGAGCGTAATCTTGAAGAAGCGTTGGTCGAACATGTGTCAACAACAAAAGTCTGCCAGCGGTGGCACCGCGGCGGCGCTGTGCGCCGTCACTTGCGATAAAACAGGATCAGCGAGATGCCGCAACCGACCAGCAGGCTAAGCAGCAATTCCATGATAAACGCTCCTTCAACTGGGTTGCCGTGGGAGCGCCACTCTGGGGCAGCGTGTCAGCGGGCTAGTATAAACGATAATGATTCTTATTTGTTGTGATTTGTGCGTCGCAACTGGAATTTTCTGGCCCGGCACGTTATACCGGCAAGTCCAGGCAGCATTTCGGGAGGTGATGCAGCGGTGCACGCGCGCTGGCGCGCTCTGGCACTTTGCCGTGCTTCGGTGCCCCAAGCCACAATCGGCGGCGCCCGTTGCGCACAGGCATGCGCGGTTGGTACCAAAGCGCGCTAGCATAGGAAGAAACTGCAGACGTGGCGGTGTCCGGTCGCGGCCCCGCCATCGCGCACAGCGCGCTCGGGGACCCGTCCATGGACTTCACACGTTTTGCTGAAGATGACCGATCGACGATTCTGCGCTCCATGCCTGGCACATCGTCCAGTTCAGCATTGGATTGGATGTGCGCCCAGTTTGCCCTGCGCGTGGTGTGCGCACTGGGTCCGCGCTTCAACCTGCGCAGCAATATCAACGATGTCCTGACCGTCAGCGCGCAGGAGATGGTGTGGCCGTACGGCGTGGTGCTGCGCGTGCAGCGCTTCCTGGCCGCGCGCTGCGCCGACATGCCCGCCTGGAAGGGCACCGCCCGCCTGACCCCTGAGGAATTCCTGGACCGCCACGGACAGTGGAACAGCGCTTTCGATGAGAGCGCGCTGTTCTATTACCTGGACGAGTACGTCAAGCACCACGCCAAGGACATGTTCGCCGTGTTCGACGCGTCCGCCGCTGCCATCGCCCAGCGCCTGGAAGGCGAGCGCGTGCTGCTGGTGCGCAATATCGACATGCTCAGCCATGTGCTGGACCTGCCCGAGCACGAGCGCAAGCTGCTGCTGTACGCGGCGCTGGCCAAGTACAAGCGCGACCTGCGCGCGGTGATGGTCGACTGCAAGGTGGCGCACAGCCAGGAGGCGTTCCAGATCCTGGCCGGCCTGACCGGCGCCGGCGCCGCCGACGTGGCTGCCTCGCTGCGGCCGGGCTCGCGGCTGGAGACGCTGAACCTGATCGAGCAGCCGCTGCCGGAAAACAGCGTGACCGACCTGGGCGACCTGATGCGGCTCTCGGACCGGCTGCTGCACGTGCTGCTGGGCAACTACGCCAACGAAGCCGAGATGATGGCGGTGTTCACGCGCCCGGCCGCGCCGCCCACGCTGACCACGGCCGACTATCCCCATGTCGAGACCGACGCGCGCTACCTGTGCGCGCTGCTGAGCAATGCCACGCGCCAGCATGCGAGCGGCGTCAACGTGCTGATCTATGGCCCGCCCGGCACCGGCAAGACCGAGTTTGCGCGGCTGCTGGCGCGCGAGGCGGGCTGCGAGCTGTATGAAGTCGATTGCCTGGACCGCGACGGCAACAGCCTGTCGGGCAAGGACCGCTACCGCTCGCTGCAGGTGTCGCAGGCCTTCCTGCGCGGGCGTGCCCATACCGCGCTGCTGTTCGATGAGGTGGAAGACGTCTTCCCGGGCAGCGCGCGCGAGCTGATGAGCCTGTTCGGCCAGGAAGACACGCGCGCCTCGGTCAACGGCAAGGCCTGGGTCAACCAGACGCTCGAGCAGAACCCGGTGCCGGTGATCTGGATCTCGAATTCGATCCGGCAGATCGACCCGGCCTACCTGCGCCGTTTCCAGTTCCACCTGGAGCTGAAGATCCCGCCGCCGCTGGTGCGCGAGAACATCATCCGCAAGCACCTGGGCGGGCTGGACGTCAGCGACGCCTTTATCACCGGGCTGGCCGGGCGCAAGACGCTGACGCCGGCGCAGGTGCAGTCGGCCGCGCGCTTTGTCGAGCTGGCGCGGCCCGACGTGGAAGAGCCGGTGGAAGCGCTGATCCTGCGCCAGCTGGAACACGCCGACCGCGCCATGGGGCTGCGCCCCGAGGCCGAGGCGCGCTCGGTGGTCACGCACTACCGGCTGGAGAACCTGCACCTTGAAACCCGCTACGAGGTGGTCAAGATCGTCGACGCGCTGCGCGTGCGCCAGCGCGGCACGCTGTGCTTCTACGGCCCGCCCGGCACCGGCAAGACCGCGCTGGCCGAGCATATCGCGGCCGAGCTGGACCTGCCGCTGATGATCCGCCGCGCCTCCGACCTGATGAGCAAATATGTGGGCGAGACCGAGCAGCAGATCGCCGCCATGTTCGCGCGCGCCGAAGAGGATGGGGCGGTGCTGCTGCTGGATGAGGCCGACAGCTTCATGCAGAGCCGCCAGCAGGCGGTGCGCAATTATGAGATCTCCGAGGTCAACGAGATGCTGCAGGGCATGGAGCGCTTTAACGGCATCTTTATCTGCACTACCAACCTGTTCGACCGCATCGATGAGGCCGCGCTGCGCCGCTTCTCTTTCAAGATCCGCTTCCTGGCGCTCAAGCCCACGCAGCGCGTGGCGATGTTTGTCGACGAGGCGCTCGACGGCGATGCCGCCGGCCTGACCGACAGCATGCGCCGTGAACTGGATGCGATGGATTGCCTGACGCCGGGCGACTTCGCCACGGTCAAGCGCCAGTGCGTGCTGTTGGGCGAGGCGCTGACGCCGGACGAGTTCCTGGCACAGCTGCGCCAGGAACACGCGATCAAGCCCGAGGTGCGGGAGCACCGGCCACTGGGCTTCCTGCAGTAGGGGAAGGCGCCGGTCAGAGGTCAGAGGTCAGAGCGCCGGCGCCGGCTCGATCACCACGGTTTCCGCATCCGCTTCCACCTGCAACAGCGTGGCTGCCATCGCGCGCAGATGCGCGGCGTCCTTGGTCGAGGCAAAGCGGTCGTGCGGCGTGGCATCGGGCGCGGCGGCCAGCTTGTGTTCGGCCAGCTTGCGTGCCAGCTGGCGCGCAATGGCGCTGCCGGTGTCGACCAGTGCCAGCTGGTCGCCAACCATCGCCCGGATCGTGCCGGAGAGAAAAGGGTAATGGGTGCAGCCCAGCACCAGCGTGTCGGCGCCTGCCTCCAGCATGGGCGTCAGGTAGGCATCCAGGCGCTGGCGCACGGCCGGGCCGTCGGTCTCGCCTTGCTCGATCAGCGACACCAGCCCCAGGCCCGCCTCGCACAGGAAGCGGCTTTCGCCTTCCAGCGATGTCAGCAGCCGCGCGAACTTGGCGCTCTTGAGGGTATTGGCGGTGGCCAGCACGCCCACGACCTTGCTGCGGCTGGCCGCGGCGGCGGGCTTGAGGCCGGGCTCGACGCCGATGATCGGCACCGTCAGCCGCTCGCGTAGTGTCTGCACTGCATGCATGGTGGCGGTATTGCAGGCGATCACGAGCGCCTTGCAACCCTGGCCAAGCAGCCATTCGCAGGCCTGCAGCGTGCGCGCCTCGACAAAGGCCTCGGGCTTCTCGCCATAGGGCGCGTATTTTGAATCCGCCAGGTACAGCAGCGATTCATGGGGCAGCAGCGCGCGGATCTCGCGCAGCACGGACAGGCCGCCAAGGCCGGAATCGAAGACGCCGATGGGTGCGGGGTTCACTGGGGTGCGGGGACGACAAGAAACAAGGTAGAAAAAAGCCGGGTCGGAACCCGGCTTCTTTTTCGAGCGCGACGGCAGATTCTACCGTCCTGCCAGGCTTACAGCGCGGCGACCGGGATCTTGCCGATCTTGGCCTGCCATTCCGCGGGGCCGGTCTTGTGCACCGAGGTGCCTTCGCTGTCCACGGCGACCGTCACCGGCATGTCCTTGACGTCGAACTCGTAGATCGCTTCCATGCCGAGGTCTTCGAAGCCGACCACCTTGGCTTCCTTGATCGCCTTGGCCACCAGGTAGGCGGCGCCGCCCACGGCCATCAGGTAGGCCGACTTGTGCTTCTTGATGGCCTCGATCGCCACCGGGCCGCGCTCGGCCTTGCCGATCATCGAGATCAGGCCGGTTTCGGCCAGCATCATCTCGGTGAACTTGTCCATGCGCGTGGCGGTGGTGGGGCCGGCCGGGCCGACGGCCTCGTCGCGCACCGGATCGACCGGGCCGACGTAGTAGATCACGCGGTTTTTGAAGTCCACCGGCAGCTTCTCGCCCTTGGCCAGCATGTCGGCGATACGCTTGTGCGCGGCGTCGCGGCCAGTCAGCATCTTGCCGTTGAGCAGCAGGGTCTGGCCCGGCTTCCACGAGGCGACTTCTTCCGGCGTCAGCGTGTTCAGGTCGACGCGCTTGGAGGTCTCGGTGTTCGGGGCCCACTCTACCTTCGGCCATTGCGACAGGTCAGGCGCTTCCAGCTTGGCCGGGCCGCTGCCGTCCAGCGTGAAGTGCACGTGGCGGGTGGCGGCGCAGTTGGGGATCATCGCGACCGGCTTGGACGCGGCGTGGGTCGGGCAGGCCATGATCTTGACGTCCAGCACGGTGGCCAGGCCGCCCAGGCCCTGCGCGCCGATGCCCAGCGCGTTGACCTTCTCGTACAGCTCGACGCGCAGTTCCTCGACCCAGTCCTTGGGGCCGCGGGCGATGATGTCCTGGATGTCGATGGACTCCATCAGCGATTCCTTGGCCATCACCATGGCCTTCTCGGCGGTGCCGCCGATGCCGATGCCCAGCATGCCCGGCGGGCACCAGCCGGCGCCCATGGTCGGCACGGTCTTCAGCACCCAGTCGACGATCGAGTCGGACGGGTTCAGCATCACGAACTTGGA
This sequence comes from Cupriavidus sp. CPT47-8839-RL05A, assembly GCF_058792255.1. Taxonomy (NCBI): domain Bacteria; kingdom Pseudomonadati; phylum Pseudomonadota; class Betaproteobacteria; order Burkholderiales; family Burkholderiaceae; genus Cupriavidus; species Cupriavidus sp. CPT47-8839-RL05A. Next base: position 6,785 of record NZ_JBYTEG010000021.1, read on the forward strand.
CTTGTTCTCCGAGCCGCCGCCCTTGGCCGCGACCTGGATGTCGACGGTGTTGCCCGGCACCACTTCGTAGTGGATCACGGCCGGGGTGTTGTCCTTGGTGTTCTTGCGGCCGCCTTCGGGCGGGCTGACGATCGAGGCGCGCAGCACGTTGTCCGGATGCGTGTAGCCGCGGCGCACACCCTCGTTGATCATGTCGGTCAGGCCCATGGTGGCGCCATCCCAGCGCACGTCCATCCCCACCTTGACGAAGATCGTGACAATGCCGGTGTCCTGGCAGATCGGGCGCTTGCCCTCGGCACACATGCGGCTGTTGGTCAGGATCTGCGCGATCGCGTCCTTGGCCGCCGGGCTCTGCTCCAGCTCATAGGCGCGGCCCAGGCTGGTGATGTAGTCCATCGGGTGGTAGTAGCTGATGTACTGCAGGGAGTCGGCGACGCTCTGGATGAGGTCTTCTTGCTTGATGACAGTCATTTTGTGGGGAGGGCAGCGGTGAAACACAGCCTGAAATCATACACTGAGCCGAGGCGCTCTGCCCGGCTGCATACATCCGTCTACAACCGATAATGTGCGGCAAACGCCGCTGCCTGCGCGGGGGCGGGCCCAAAAGCAAAAACCGCGGCACATGGCCGCGGTCTGGCTGGGACTAGGCGTCCGATGGCGCACGAATGTGATTAGTGCTTGGCAGGTGCGCCGGCCGGGTGCGACACCATCCGGTCCACCCAGGCCATGGCGACCGCCGACAGCAGGAAGGCAATATGGATGGCCACCTGCCACATGATGGTGTGCGTGGTCCGTTGCTCGGCATCGATAAAGGTCTTGAGCAGGTGGATCGACGAAATCCCGATCAGCGCCATCGACAGCTTGACCTTGAGCACCCCGGCGTTGACGTGGTCCAGCCATTCCGGCTCGTCCGGATGGTTGTCGATGCCCAGGCGCGAGACAAAGGTCTCATAGCCGCCCACGATCACCATGATCAGCAGGTTGGAGATCATCACCACGTCGATCAGGCCCAGCACCACCAGCATGATCTTGTTCTCGTCGAACTCGGTCACATGCGCCAGCAGGTGCCAGACCTCGACCAGGAAGTGGTAGACATAGACGCCCTGGGCCACGATCAGGCCCAGGTAAAGCGGCAACTGCAGCCAGCGCGACGCGAAGATGATGCTCGGGATCGGCCGCATGGTCTGCGGCCTGGTCATTGGATTGGAAGCCATGGGCGGGGCGGTGTCAGCGAGTTGAAAGGCGGCGTGGATTGTACCAAGCGCCGATGACCGGGCGCTGTTACCGACCGTAACCGAATCGTTCGTCGCCGGCGTGGCTCAGGCCGCGGCGCCGGGATCGGCGCCGGCCGCCTTGCCGCGCCACGCGCCGCGCGCGATCCGCCCCGGCCAGCTGGCCAGCACGATCCCGGCCAGCACGCACGCCAGCGCCACCCCATGCGGCCAGCCCGGCTGCTCGCCCAGGAAGGCGATGCCGTAGGTGGCAGCCGCCACCGGCAGCACCGAGGTGAACACCCCCGCCAGCTGCGCCGGCACATGGCGGATGCCCTTCATCCACAGCCAGAACGAGAACACGCTGGCCGACAGCGCATACCACAGCAGCATCAGCCAGGTCTGCGTGGGCACCGGCGACGCATCGAAGTCCAGCAGCGGCACCAGCCCCAGCGGCAGCATCAGCAGCCCGCCAATCAAATGCGTGTAGGCACAGATCTCGATCGCGGCCAGCGTCTGCGTGAGCCGCCGCGACAGGATCACGTAGATCGATTCGCACACCACCGCGCCCATGATCATCAGGTTGCCCAGCCATGCTTGGCTGCCGCTGCCGGCACCGTGCGCGTCGCCCCGGGCGATATTCAGCACGGCGATGCCGGTCATCGCCAGCAGCACCGATGCCACCGTGCGCCGCGACAGCCGCTCGCGCAGCAGCAGCCACGACAGGATCGCCACCGTGGCCGGGATGGTGCTGGTGATCACGCCGGCCGCCATGGCGCTGGTCAGCCGCACGCCATTGAGCATCAGCAGGGTAAACAGGAAGGTGCCGAAGAACGCCTGCAGGAACAGGTTCAGCCATTCCCCGCGCGAGACCCGGCGCATGCGCGCGGGCCGGTACCAGGGTGCCAGGCAGACGATGGCAATGACAAAACGCAGCAGCGCGAACAGCAGCACCGGCACATGCGCGATGATCGATTTGCCGAGGCCCACGTTGCTGCCGACCAGCGCCATCGAGGCAACCAGGAAGAGGGCGTAGACCGGGGAGAATGCTGAAGGATTGGCGGGCACGGGTACGGCCTTGGTCGTCCGGCGGGCGCCGCGGCGCCTTGGCGCGGCGGGTGCTGAGCCGGCGGGAGCGGCAAGGGTAAGCGCCGCGATCAAGTATGGAACTCGCGGATTATAGCTGTGCTAGCCTAATGGAGAAGGCTGCACTTTCGCTGCGCGTGCGTGGATTTTTCCCGCTGCATTGCAACAAGTTGCAGGCACACCCAGGCCCACCGTCAGGTCTTACCGTCAGGTTTAAGTAAGCCGTCGGGCGTAACGTGGCAGCCAAAGCCAGTCCAAAATCAGGAGACAAACTTATGTCCGCCATCGAATCGGTGATGCAAGAGCATCGCGTGTTCAACCCGCCGGAAGGCTTCGCCAGCCAGGCCGCGATCCCCAGCATGGAGGCCTACCAGGCGCTGTGCGACGAAGCCGAGCGTGACTATGAAGGCTTCTGGGCGCGCCACGCGCGCGAGCTGCTGCACTGGACCAAGCCCTTCACCAAGGTGCTGGACGAAAGCAACGCACCGTTCTACAAGTGGTTCGAAGACGGCGAGCTCAACGCCTCTTACAACTGCCTGGACCGCAATCTGCAGAACGGCAATGCGGACAAGGTCGCGATCGTGTTCGAGGCCGATGACGGCACCGTGACGCGCGTCACCTACCGCGAGCTGCATGGCAAGGTGTGCCGCTTCGCCAACGGCCTGAGGGCGCTCGGCATCAAGAAGGGCGACCGCGTGGTGATCTACATGCCGATGTCGGTCGAAGGCGTGGTCGCGATGCAGGCCTGCGCACGCCTGGGCGCCACGCACTCGGTGGTGTTCGGCGGCTTCTCGGCCAAGTCGCTGCAGGAGCGGCTGGTGGACGTGGGCGCGGTGGCGCTGATCACCGCCGACGAGCAGATGCGCGGCGGCAAGGCGCTGCCGCTCAAGGCCATCGCCGACGATGCGCTGGCGCTGGGTGGCTGCGAGGCCGTCAGGAACGTGATCGTCTACCGCCGCACCGGCGGCAAGGTTGCCTGGACCGAAAGCCGCGACCGCTGGATGGAAGATGTCAGCGCCGGCCAGCCGGATACCTGCGAAGCCGAGCCGGTGAGCGCCGAGCACCCGCTGTTCGTGCTCTACACCTCCGGCTCCACCGGCAAGCCCAAGGGCGTGCAGCACAGCACCGGCGGCTACCTGCTGTGGGCGCTGATGACAATGAAGTGGACCTTCGATATCAAGCCCGACGACCTGTTCTGGTGTACCGCGGACATCGGCTGGGTCACCGGTCATACCTACATCGCCTATGGCCCGCTGGCCGCCGGCGCGACCCAGGTGGTGTTCGAGGGCGTGCCCACGTACCCCCACGCCGGCCGCTTCTGGGACATGATCGCGCGCCACAAGGTCAGCATCTTCTACACCGCGCCGACCGCGATCCGCTCGCTGATCAAGGCCGCCGAGGCCGACGAGAAGATCCACCCGAAGCAGTACGACCTGTCCAGCTTGCGCCTGCTCGGCACCGTGGGCGAGCCGATCAACCCCGAAGCCTGGATGTGGTACTACAAGAACATCGGCAACGAGCGCTGCCCGATCGTCGACACCTTCTGGCAGACCGAAACCGGCGGCCACATGATCACGCCGCTACCGGGCGCGACGCCGCTGGTGCCGGGTTCGTGCACGCTGCCGCTGCCGGGCATCATGGCCGCCATCGTCGACGAGACCGGCCATGACGTGCCCAACGGCAACGGCGGCATCCTGGTGGTCAAGCGTCCGTGGCCGGCCATGATCCGCACCATCTGGGGCGATCCGGAGCGCTTCAGGAAGAGCTACTTCCCCGAAGAGCTCGGCGGCAAGCTCTACCTGGCCGGCGACGGCTCGATCCGCGACAAGGACACCGGCTACTTCACCATCATGGGCCGCATCGACGACGTGCTGAACGTGTCGGGCCACCGCATGGGCACGATGGAGATCGAGTCAGCGCTGGTGGCCAACCCGCTGGTGGCCGAAGCCGCCGTGGTGGGCCGCCCCGACGACATGACCGGCGAGGCCATCTGCGCCTTCGTCGTGCTCAAGCGTTCGCGTCCGACTGGCGAAGAGGCCGTCAAGATCGCGACGGAACTGCGCAACTGGGTCGGCAAGGAGATCGGCCCGATCGCCAAGCCCAAGGACATCCGCTTTGGCGACAACCTGCCCAAGACGCGCTCGGGCAAGATCATGCGGCGCCTGCTGCGGTCGCTGGCCAAGGGAGAGGAAATCACGCAGGACACCTCGACGCTGGAGAATCCGGCCATCCTGGAGCAGCTCAAGCAGGCACAGTGATCGCCTAGCTTCGGCCCGATCGAGCCCTTGAACCCGCCGCCGCGTTCCCGCGCGCCGGCGGGTTTGTTACGATAGCCCCCCACCGACCACGGACCGTCCCCCATGCCTGAAGCCCAGTCGCGCTTTCGCCGACGGTTGCTGCTGTACTACGGCCTGTTCACGCTAGGGTTGTTCGGCTTCGTCGGCATGATGGGGCTGCTGGAAAAGTCCAACGCCGATGCGCTGTGGCTCGGCTACGTCTTCCTCTTCATCACCATCGCGATCTATGCCTGCATCGGGCTGATCTGCCGCACCTCTGACCTGAACGAGTACTACGTTGCCTCGCGGCGCGTGCCGGCGCTGTTCAACGGCATGGCGATTGCCGCCGACTGGATGAGCGCGGCGTCCTTCATCGGCCTGGCCGGCATCCTGTTTTCCTCGGGCTACGAAGGGCTGGCCTATGTGATGGGCTGGACTGGCGGCTACTGCCTGGTGGCCTTCCTGCTGGCGCCGTACCTGCGCAAGTACGGCGGCTACACCATTCCCGATTTCCTCGCGGCGCGCTACGGCAACGGCAAGCCCGGCGGCAACCTGCCAGTGCGCGCGATCGCGGTGCTGGCGGCTTCGCTCTGCTCCTTCGTCTACCTGGTGGCGCAGATCCAGGGCGTGGGGCTGGTGGTGACGCGCTTTATCGGCGTGGAGTTTGCCGTCGGCATCTTCTTCGGGCTGGCCGGCATCCTGGTGTGCTCGTTCCTGGGCGGCATGCGCGCGGTCACGTGGACGCAGGTGGCGCAGTACATCATGATGATCGTCGCCTTCCTGGTCACGGTATCGATGATCGCGTGGAAGCATCACCACGAAGCGCTGCCGCAGCTCAGCTACGGCACGCTGCTGTCGCAACTGGACGCGCGCGAGCAGCAACTGGAGCGCGAGCCGGCCGAGCAGGCCGTGCGCGAGTACTACCGGCAGCAGGCCATCCTGCTGCAGGAGCGCATCGCCCGGTTGCCCGATTCCTTTGCTCAGGAGCGCGACGCGCTCGACGCGCGGCTGCAGGACCTGCGCACGCGTAATGCGCCGCTGCGCGACATCAAGTCGCTGGAGCGCGAACGGCTGGAATTCCCGCGCGACCCTGCTGCGGCACAGCAGCAGTGGAACCAGCAGCGGGCAGACGCACTGGCCCGCAGCCGCCATTCGCTGTCATCGACCGAGCCCTATCCCGCGGCATCGGAGCAGGAGCGCAAGACCAAGCGGCTGAATTTTGTATTGCTAGTGTTCTGCCTGATGGTCGGCACCGCCAGCCTGCCGCACATCCTGACGCGGCTCTACACTACCCCGTCGGTCAAGGAAACGCGCAACTCCGTGGCCTGGGCCGTGTTCTTCATCGCCTTGCTGTACGTGTCCGCGCCCACGCTGGCTGCGCTGGTCAAATACGAGTTCTTCCAGCACCTGGTGGGAACCCCCTACGCCGAATTGCCGCAGTGGGTGGTGCAATGGCGCAAGGTCGATCCACCCGTGTTCGGCATCCGCGATGTCAACGGCGACGGCATCGTGCAATGGGCCGAGATCCTGCTGCAGCCCGACATGATCGTGCTGGCCGCGCCGGAAATCGCCGGCCTGCCATACGTGATCTCCGGCCTGATCGCCGCCGGCGCCCTGGCCGCTGCGCTGTCCACCGCCGACGGCCTGCTGCTGACCATCGCCAATGCGCTCTCGCACGACGTCTTCTATCACATGGTCGACCGCCAGGCGAGCCACCAGCGCCGCGTCACCACCGCCAAGATCGTGTTGCTGGGCGTGGCGCTTTTTGCCTCCTACGTCACATCGCTGCGCCCCGGCAATATCCTGTTCCTGGTCGGCGCCGCGTTCTCACTGGCCGCCTCCAGCTTCTTCCCGGTGCTGGTCCTCGGCATCTTCTGGCGCCGCACCACCGCCGCCGGCGCAGTCGCCGGCATGGCCGCCGGGCTGGGCGTGGCGGTCTACTACATCATCGTCAACTATCCGTTCTTCACCCGCATGACCGGCATCTTCGGCAACCGCTGGTTCGGCGTCGACCCGATCGCCTCCGGCGCTTTCGGCGTGCCGGCGGGCTTCGCCGTGGCCATCATCGTCAGCCTGCTGACACCACGCAATGCACCGGTGATCGACCGGTTGGTTAGCTACCTGCGCAAGGGGTAGGGCGGATGGGCTTGTCAAGTAAGGCGGGATACGGCGACGAAGCACTGGATTCGCCAGGCAACTCTGCTATAATCTCGGACTTCCCGGAGAGATGGATGAGTGGTTTAAGTCGCACGCCTGGAAAGCGTGTATAGGTTAATAGCCTATCGGGGGTTCGAATCCCCCTCTCTCCGCCAGAACACTATGCACAGCAAAGCCGCCCGTCTGGGCGGCTTTTTTGTTTCCAGTCCCTGGTGGCTTCGTAATGCCTGAAGGGCTCAAAGAAAAGCCCTCGGCCAGGGTAGGCGAGGGCTGAAGTAGTAGTGGGCGAGTCGCGGGATCGCCCGTGAGCGATGGTCGTATAGGACCTTGTATCGCGCATCCCTCTAAATAGAGGTGTTGCCGCAAGGCGACATGCTATGCCAGCCATCGCGGCGAAGGCATGGCTTCCCTCTCGGCGCGCCGGATTGGATGAGCGCGTCGATCCAGTTGTTCTGGCCATGAGAGGGCTTCCGCCATGTACCCGGTGCCCGGTATCCTCCCGGCCATGACCAAACTCACCTTCGAACTCGAAATCCGCCCCGCCTTGCCCGCAGACGCGCAAGCGGTGGAAGCCATCCTGACCGACACCTACCTCGGCACCTGGAAGCCGCAACTGACAGCCGCCGCGGCAGCTGCCTTCGAACGGCAAGGCAAGACCCGAAGCTACGTCGAAGCGCGCCTGCAAGCATTCCGCGTAGCCTGCGTGGATGGCGTGCCCGCCGCGATGCTGGATTGGGAGAACAACTTTATCTGGGCCCTGCATGTCGGGCGGGCATGGCAACGCATGGGGCTGGGCGGGGCGCTGCTGGCCCATGCCGAAGGCGCGATTGCCCGCGCCGGGCATCGCGAGGCGAGGCTGGAGACGGACACGTTCAACGTGCAAAGCCGCGCGTTCTACCGGCGCCATGGCTATGCCGAGATCGATTTCTATCCCGACGAGAGCTGGGACAGTGGCTTTACCACTGTGCTGTTGTCGAAAGCGCTGCCGCCAGCCTGAGTGTGCGCGCCGGCGCCGGCGCCGGCTTGGCACGGGTAGCCAACCTCATGCGCAAATTGCATGAACCTGCGTGGCTGCCCGTGAAAGAATCAGGCGTCTTTTTCGAATCTCTAGCACTTGCCCCCATGTCCGACCCCATCGTCCACCTCAACGGCACCCTGACCCCTCTCTCCGAAGCCCGCATCCCCGTCCTCGACCGCGGCTTCATCTTTGGCGATGGCATCTACGAAGTCATCCCTTACTACAACGGCAAGCCATTCCGCGCAGAGCAGCATCTGGCCCGCCTGCACCGCAGCCTGGAGGGCATCGGGATTTCCGATCCGTACAGCGCCGGGCAGTGGCTGGAGCTGGTCGGCGAGGTGGTCGAGGCCAACGGCCTGTCGGACCAGCTGGTCTACATCCAGGTGTCGCGCGGCGTCGCCAAGCGCACGCATGCGTTTCCGAAGGAGGTCGTGCCGACGGTGCTGATCATGACCAACCCGATGGCGTTGCCGTCGGCGCAGATGCTTGAGCAGGGCGTGGCGTGCGTGACGATGGAGGACCGGCGCTGGCTGAACTGCCAGATCAAGTCGACGTCGCTGCTGGGCAACGTGCTGGCGGCGCAGCATGCGGTGGAGCACGGCGCGATCGAGGCGATCCAGTTCCGGGATGGCTGGCTGACCGAGGCGTCGGCGTCCAATGTGTGGGTGGTGCGCGACGGCCGCGTGATGGCGCCGCCCAAGGACAACCTGATTCTGGAAGGCATCCGCTACGGGTTCATGGAAGAGGTCTGTGCCGCGATGGGGATTGCGCTGGAGGCGCGCCGCATCGCGAAGGAAGAGGTGTTCGCCGCCGATGAGGTGCTGCTGTCGTCTGCCAGCAAGGAGCTGCTGCCGGTGGTGACCATCGATGGCCGCGCCATTGGCAAGGGGGTGCCGGGGCCGGTCTTTGGCCGGCTTTACGCTGCGTACCAGGCTGCCAAGGCTGCGCTTTGAGCAGATTTGCGTGCGTGCTAGGATGCCTCGGGATTGATCGAGGAGTCAGCCATGGCCAAGCGTGAGCGTGGCCGGCGTGCCCTGCAGGACGAGGTGAGCCGGCGCATCCAGCAAATCTATGAAATCGGCGAGGACGGCGCCAAGGTCCGGGTGCCGGCGCCTGTGCCGCACGCGCGCGATGCGCGCGGGCGCAACTGGAACATGACGGGCTTCGGCAATGCGTCCGGCTACGAGGCCAGCATCCGCGCGGTGGTCGACAAGGTGCGCGACGAGTTCGACCTGAGCGACGCGCCGGAGAACCGCGCGCCCAATCCGTTCGGTGACTGACGCGCCTGCCGTCGTCCTACTCGACCGATACGACGATGGCGACGCGCCGGTTCTCGCTGCGTCCGGCGGCGGTGCGGTTGTCGGCCACCGGGTGGCTCTTGCCCCGTCCGCGAACTTCAATGTTTTCCGGCGCAAAGCCGGTGCCCGCCAGCAGCCTTGCCACGGCTTCGGCGCGCCGCACTGACAGCGACTGGTTGTATTCGGCCGAGCCCGCGTCGTCGGTGTGGCCATCCACGCGCAGGCGCTCGATGCCCGCGCCCTTCAGCGCCCGCCCGAGGCGCTGCACATTGGCGGCGCGCTCAGCGTCGATCAGGTCCTCATTGAATCCGAACAGCAGCTTGTCTGACAAGCCGAGTTCCCAGCCTTCATCGGTCAGGGCGAAGCCTTCCTGCTTCAGCACCGCGACCTGTGCCGGAGACAGCCCGGTGGCTGGCGGCGCGGTTTGGCAGCCGGCCAGCGACAGCCCCGTCAGCACGACGGCGGCGAGCCAGAGTTTCCACAGGGACTTCCAGTAGGGCAGGGGCAGGCGTTCGGGCATGCGGGTTCTCACTGCGTGACGTCCAGGCGCGGCTCGGCGCATTGCCAGGTGCCGCCGGAGCGCCGCTTGGCGCCGTACATGGCGGCGTCGGCCGCGTGCAGCAGCGCCTGGCTGCCTTGCGCATGGACAGGGAAGACGGCCAGGCCGATGCTGAGCGAGGCCTGCACCGTGCTGCCGTCGGGCAGGTCGATCGGGGCGGACATTGCCTGCAGGATATGCTCGGCGATATGGATGGCGTCGCGCGGCGCGCGCAGCGCTGCGGCCAGCACGGCGAACTCGTCGCCGCCGATGCGTGCCACGGTGTCGCCGGCGCGCAGGCTGGCGCGGATGCGCTGGGCCACGACCACCAGCACGGCATCGCCGGCGGCATGGCCGTGGCGGTCGTTGATGTTCTTGAAATCGTCACTGTCCAGGTACAGCACGGCCGCGTATTCGTCGTTGGCCGCGGCATGGCGCACGGCGTGCTCCAGCGCTTCGACGAAGGCGGCGCGGTTGAGCAGGCCGGTCAGCGCATCGTGGTTGGCGCGGTGGGCGAGCGAGCGGTTCTCGTGCTGCATCTGGTTCTGCCAGGTCTGCAGTTCGTCCAGCAGGCCGTTGAAGTCTTCGCTGAGGGCATTGAGTTCCGCGATGCTGGCCGGCGGCGTGCGCTGCGCGAAATCGCGCTTGGAACGCACCGCGTGCGCCACGCGCATCAGGTTGCGCAGCGGCTCGACGATCTGCACCAGCAGCCGGCTGGCCAGGTAGTGGGCGCCGATGGCGGTCAGCAGCAGGCAGCCAAGCAGGCCGAGCGCGCCGCGCAGCAGGAAATGCAGCAGGTTGCGGGGGTCGCCACTGACGCGCAGCATGCCGACCTGTTGCGTCTGGTGCAGGATCGGCTGTTCCACGACACCCATGCTCAGCCACTCGCTCAGCACGTGGCGCAAGCCGGTCAGTGGCGCCTGGCCGGGGCGCTGCCATTCGGCCAGCACGTGGTTGTCGAGGTCGTAGACGGTGGCACGCGCGATGTCCTCGGACGCGGCGATAGCCGCCAGCGTCTCGCCGGTGGCCGCCTGGTCGCGGAATACGACTGGCGCTTCCAGCGTGTAGGCGATCGAGCGGGCCACCAGCCGCACGTTGTGGTCGGCATAGACGCGCAGTGCGGTCAGGCCAAGGGCGGTCAGCGATACCCCGGCAGTGAATACCGCGATCAGCGCCACGCCCAGGTGGATCCGGCGCAGCACGCTGTAGAGGGTGGGGCGGGCGCCGTTGCCGCGCGCCGGCTGGTGGGCGCTCATGATGGCGCTCCCTTGCGGCGGCCCAGCTGCAGCACGCCGGGGTGCACGTGCACGCCGCTGCGGGCGAGCGTGTCGAGGTTGACGCGGAACGAGACCTGCTGGTCGCGGATGTTCAGGCAGAACATGCTGCCGACCTCGCACTCGAAGTCTTCCTCGGCGATCACCAGCACCGGCCGGCCGGTCAGCTCGCCTGACAGCCGCTTGCGGCGGGCTTCGTTCATGGCGCCGATGTAGAGGGCATCGCAGGCCGGATGCAGCATGTCGGCCAGCACGTCGACCTGGCGCGCGCGCACCGGGCGGCCATTGGCGAGCGTGCCGCCTTCCATCAGCCGCGCGGAGTAGCGGCTGGTGTTGTCCACGCACAGCCGCACCGGGTCGCGCTCGATCGGCCAGCGTGCATACCCCAGCAGGCTGAAGACCACGCGCGCGACCAGGTCGGTGCGCTGCGGCGCGGGCTGCGCCGTTACCGCCGGCGGCAGCATGGCCGGCAGCACCGCCAGCGTCACGGCGAGCAGGGCCGGCAGGGCGCGGCGCAGCAGCGGTGGACGTCGGGCGGAATCGGCACTGGGAAGGGCGCTGGCTGGGGCAGGAGCCATGGTCTGGGGAAGGAGGTTCGGTGTGGCCTGTAATGGGTGGTGGGCTGTCCGCAGCCGCAGTTATTGTCCGGGGGCGGGTTCCGGGCGGTCAAGCGTCCGGCACGGGCGGGCCCGGCCCCGGAACACGCTTGTGCGGGCATGCTTCCGTGGGGCCTGTTTGCGACGCGGCGTGATACGGAATGTTTAACGGTTTTGGGTCGTTTTCCTGAAGTCAGGCGGGAACGCGCGCAGCGCTTCGCCGTGGCGGGCACAACACTTAGAATGGGTCCATCGTCCCCAACGCGCGCCTCGCCGCCGCATGCCGCCATGATTGCCGACCCGCTTTTCCGCTTCCTGCACGTTGCCGGCGTTGCCGTCTGGGTGGGCGGTATGTTCTTCGCCTACCTGTGCCTGCGGCCCGTGGCCGGCACCGTGCTGGAACCGCCGCCGCGGCTGCGGCTCTGGCGCGGCGTGTTTGCCCGCTTCTTCCCGTGGGTATGGGCGGCGGTGATTGCGATCCTGCTGAGCGGCGCAGCGATGCTGGCTGCAGTGGGCATGTCCGCTGCCCCACGCAGCTGGCACCTGATGATGGGGATCGGCCTCGTCATGACGGTGATTTTCTGCTACGTGTGGTTTGGGCCGTATCGCGCGCTGGGCCGGGCCGTGGATGCCCAGGACTGGCCGGGCGCCGGTGCCGCGCTGAACCGCATCCGGCAGGCGGTGGGGACCAACCTGGTGCTCGGGCTGGTCAATATCGCCGTGGCCACGCTGGGGCGCTGGCTGGCCTGAGCGTCCCGATGCCCCGGCATGGCGTCGTCATGTCACCACCAGGCAAAAGGAGAGCCGTTATGCGCGTCATCGCATGTCTTGCCGTCCTTGTTCTCGCCGCGGCGGGCACACCGGCGCGCGCCGAGCAAGGCAATGGCCTGAGCGCCGAATATGAACGCTGCATGGCCAAGGCCACGTCGACTGCCGACATGCTCGGCTGCGCCTCGGCCGAAGCACGGGTCCAGGACGTGGCGCTGAACAGCGCCTATCAAGCCTTGCTGCGGCGGCTGGAAGCGCCGCGCACCGGCCAGCTGCGGGTCGCGCAGCGGGTCTGGCTGGAGTTTCGCCAGGCCAACTGCACCTATGTGGCCAATCCGGCCGGCGGCACGGCCGCGCGCGTGGCCGGGGCGACCTGCATGGCGCGGATGACGGCCGGGCGGGCGCGCGAATTGCGTGACTTCGCCACCGATGCCGCCACCCGGTGAGCGGGCGAGCCATGTGCTAGAGTTCCCAGACACCTGTGCTGCGGCACGTCTCAACAGGAGATGGATCATGGCAAGTGAATCGCGCAACAACCTGAAGGCTTTCGTGCAGACCGCGCCCCAGGCGGGGCGCTATGTGTGGGTCATCGCGCTGGTGGACTTTGGCGCGCAGCAGATCCGGCGCGCCATCGTTTCGGACGACACCTTCACCACCTCGGATGCCGCGCGGGTAGCGGGCGAGGCCCAGCTCAAGGCGATGGCAGAAGACCACTAGCGAGTGTTGCGCGCCGGCATCTTTGTGACCAGCGGATACCGTTTCTTACATTGCGCCGGGATCGGTGCGCGCTAGACTGTGGGCATGTTCCTCCACAAGAAAGGACTCCCATGACACATCGCGCGCTCCGGCCGGCCAAGGCCCTCCTGCTGGCGGCCCTGCTGGGTTCCGGCCTGACGTTCAGTGCGGCGTCGATGGCTCAGGTGTCGGTCAATATTGCCATCGGCGTACCACCGCCGGCCCCGATCTACGAGGTCGTGCCCGCGCCGCGCTCCGGCTATGTCTGGATGCCGGGCTACTGGGACTGGGATGATCACCACCACAAGCACGCCTGGAAGAAGGGGCGCTGGGAACGTGAACGCCCCGGCTATGTCTATGAGTCGCCGCGCTGGATCCAGTCGCGCGACGGCTGGGTGCTGGTGCCAGGTCGCTGGGACCAGGGCGGGTACAAGGACAAGGGGCACAAGGATAAGGGCCACAAGGACAAGGGCTATCACTGCCCGCCCGGCCACGCCAAGAAGGGCGAGTGCTGAGGTGCCGGCCACCCGGCGCCGCACGGTGACGCCGGGTGGCCTTGCCATGCTACGATCGCCGCCATGACAACCGCGCCCGCGCGGCACATCGGCGGCGGATACCGGAGGTAGCAATGGCAAAGCACGTTTTCACGCGCGCGCAGTATCTCGACATCCTCAATGACAGCCTGCGCAAGCATCCCGGCTGGCAGCCCGGCATGGCCTTTGTGTTCCTGCCGCCTGGCGCCGATGCCAGCCAGGCCACGGCCGTGGGCTGCACCGGGCCGATGGAGGCCATTCCGGTCTATGCGGAAATCCAGCGGGTGGCTGCCGAACTGATCGAAGTCGGCAACGAATAGCGGCGCCGGTCGCCTTGCGGCCGGTGGATGCCGCAGGTGCGTACAATACCGGCCTCTACAGACTTTCGGATAATGCCGTGAAGAAAACGGACCTGGAAAAAAACAAGGGCCTGAAGATCGCCAACAGCCTGAAGCAGGCTTCGGCGGGGCGGGGTATTCCCGGCGGCGCGGCGCGCCCGGACCGGCGCGAACAGCGCCGGCTCGACCAGGAGCAAGGTCTGGTGCCCTTTGCGTGCAAGCTGGACGGCACGCTGGTCAAGCGCCTGCAGGCGCTTGCCGTCGATCACCCGGGTGGCATGACCGGGCTGCTCAATGAACTGCTGGCGGGCGCGTTGCCGCCGGAGCAGGGCCAGAGCTGAAATATGGTGGCCGCGCCCGCGGCCACCTGCCTGACCCCATCAGGCCACGAGCGGGTCAGTCCTCTTCTTCTTCGTCAAGGAATTCGCGGCGCAGCATCCAGTTGGCGATGGCTTCGTCGCAGATACGCTTGAATTTCTGCTTGTCCGGCACCTTGTCGAACAGCTGGAAATTGACCAGCGCCATGCCGGCATCGGTGATATAGAACATCCGGCTCGGATCGTCTTCATGGACGATGCGGCCATCGATGGCGTCTTCCTCGCTTTCCGCCGGCATGTCTTCTAGCTCGACCACGCGGCAGGTGAAGCGCGGGCTGCGGGTATGGGTCAGATACTCGAACTCGTCGTGCATGACCTCGCCGCCTTTGCCTGCGATAACGGCGAAGCCCCAGATAAAGCGGGGCATCGGCAGATCGGACAGATCTTCAATCTCGTCCATGGTGTTCTCCCTGATTCAATCCCCGCATTATCGCCCGGAACGCCGCCACCTCAAACGTTGACGTGGCGCTTAGGGCTTTGCCTGGCAGTTGGCCAGCGCCGGCGCGGCGTTTCCGGCCTGCATCAGGTCGCGCAGCGTGCCTTCCTCGCCCTTGGTCCACCATTCGTAGCGGCCGCCGACATAGCGCGCGCCGGAGGCCGACACGGTGCTGACCGCCAGCACCGGCTTGCCGTCGATGCGGAACACTGCCGCCTGGTTGTCCGGGCTGTTGAAATAGCGCACGGAAAGCGTCTTGCCGCCGTCGCACTGGTAGCGCACGGTGCGCACGTCCGGGAAGCGCACGTCGTCGATGCCGGGCGCGCGGGCGGCGTGCGCGGCGGCGCAGGCGCCGACGGTTGCGAGCAGGGCCACGGCGCGGGCGCAGGACAGGATCGGACGAGTGGTCATGGGTTTGCCTTGGTCGATGGGGGGTTGCCAGCCAGTTGAGAGGGGGCGGCGCCGATGGTGGTTCCGGCGGCGTCCGGGTCAGCCGAGCATGTAGCCGGCGGCGAGCGTGCGGAAGCTCTCGATTTCGCGCGCCTGCCAGGCCCCGTTCTCGCCGAGCTCCTCGGCCAGGACCGCGGCCACGGCCGGCGCGGCGTCCACGGCGGCGCGCGCGTCCAGGAACAGCGCGCGGTTGCGGCGGGCCAGCACGTCCTCGACCCGGCGCGCCAGTTCGTGCCGGGCCGCAAAGCGCACGTGCGCCTCGGTCAGGCCCGACGCCGGTGCCAGCATCCGGTCATATCCGGGCAGCGCGCGCAGCAGGTCCAGTTCATTGCCGTAGTAGCGGTCCGGCGAGCCTGAATCCGGCGGCGGCAGCCCTGCCGGCAGCCCCGCCGCGCCGTGCAGGGGCAGCTCGGCGGTCACGCACGGGGCCGCGCGCACCATCTGGCGCTGGATCGCGGTCTCGATCACGTCTTCGGCCATCTTGCGGTAAGTGGTCCACTTGCCGCCGGTGACGGTGATCAGCCCGGCCTTGGACACCAGGATCGTATGCTCGCGCGACAGCGATGCGGTAGAGGCCTCGCCGGTGGCCCGCACCAGCGGCCGCAGGCCGGCCCAGACGCTGGTGACGTCGGCACGGGTCGGGTCCCTGGCCAGGTAGCGCGACGCGGTTTCCAGGATGAAGTCGACATCGTCGGCGCCGGCGTCTGGTTCCAGCGGCAGGTCGCGGCGCGGCGTGTCGGTGGTGCCGACGATGGTGTGGCCGTTCCAGGGCACCACGAACAGCACCCGGCCGTCGTCGGTCTTGGGGATCAGGATGGCGCGCTCGCCCGGCAGGAAGCTGCGCGGCAGCGTCAGGTGCACGCCCTGGCTGGGCGCGACCATGGCACGCGCGTGGCCGTCTTCCATCTGCCGGATCGCATCGACCCATACGCCGGTGGCGTTGATCACGCAGTCGGCGCGCAGGTGGAAGGTGGCGTCGCCCAGCACATCCTGCACGGTCACGCCGCTGATCACGCCGCCTTGTTGGCTCAGGCCGGTTACGCGCATGTAGTTGACCGCGGTGCCGCCCACGTCGAACAGCGTGCGCATCAGCGCCACCGCCAGCCGCGCATCGTCGAACTGGCCGTCGAAATACAGGTTGCCGCCGCGCAGCGGACGCCCGCCGACGTGCTCGGCCAGGTTGGGCGCCGCGGCCAGCACCTCGCGGTGGTTCAGCCAGCGGCTGCCGGCCAGGTTGAGGTCGCCGGCCAGCATGTCGTAGACCTTGAGGCCGATGCCGTAGAAGGGCTGGTCGAACAGCTGGTAGGCCGGCACCACGAAGCCCAGCGGCCACACCAGGTGCGGCGCGTTGCGCGCCAGCAGGCCGCGCTCGTGCAGGGCCTCGCGCACCAGGCTGATATTGCCCTGGGCCAGGTAGCGCACGCCGCCATGCACCAGCTTGGTGGCCTTGCTGGAGGTGCCCTTGGCAAAATCCGCGGCTTCGACCAGCAGCGTTCGGTAGCCGCGCGAGGCGGCGTCGACTGCGGTGCCCAGGCCGGTGGCGCCGCCGCCGATGACGATCACATCCCAGCGCGGCTCGCGCTCCAGGGTGGCAAGCAGGGCGGCGCGGCCGGGGGGCTGGATCGGGGTGGAGACTCTCTGCATGACGCTTTTTTTGGGGGGTGTGTTCGGGGGGGGGCGGCGCTCAGGCGTGGCTGCCGTTGGCTTCATCCTCGCGCGCCCAGTCGCGCGCGCGGTCGACTGCGCGATGCCAGCGCGCCAGCCGGTGGCCGCGCGCGTCAGCCGACAGGTTCGGCTCAAAGCGCCGCTCCACCTGCCATTGCTGCGCGATCTCCGCCGGATCGCTCCAGTAACCGGTGGCCAGTCCCGCCAGGTAGGCGGCGCCCAGCGCGGTGGTTTCGGTCACGCGCGGGCGGACCACCGGGGTGCCGAGCAGGTCGGCCTGCATCTGCATCAGCAGGTCACTGCGCGAGGCGCCGCCGTCCACGCGCAGCTCGGCCAGCGAGATGTCGGCATCCTTCTGCATGGCTTCCAGCACGTCGACGCTCTGCAGCGCGATCGATTCCAGCGCCGCGCGCGCGATCTGCGGCCGGCCGGTGCCGCGCGTCATGCCGACCAGCGTGCCGCGTGCAAACGGGTCCCAGTGCGGCGCGCCCAGGCCGGCAAAGGCGGGCACCAGCACCACTCCGCCGGTGTCGTCGCACTGGCGCGCGAGCGGCTCGACCTCGGGCGCGCTGTTGATGAGCTTGAGGCCGTCGCGCAGCCACTGGATGGTGGCGCCGCCCATGAACACGCCGCCTTCCAGGCAATATTGCGTCTGGCCGCGGATCTGCCAGCCGATCGTGGTCAGCAGCCGGTTGTGCGACGCGACCGGCTGCGAGCCGGTATTCATCAGCAGGAAGCAGCCGGTGCCGTAGGTGTTCTTGGCCATGCCGGGCGACAGGCAGGCCTGGCCGAAGGTGGCGGCCTGCTGGTCGCCGGCGATGCCGGCAATGGGGATCTGCATGCCGAACAGCCGCGCCGAGGTGCGCGCCACCTCGCCGCTGGACGCCACCACCTCGGGCAGCAGCGCGTGCGGGATGTCTAGCAGCGCCAGCAGCGCATCGTCCCACTCGAAGCTGTGGATATTGAACAGCATGGTGCGCGAGGCATTTGACACATCGGTGACATGGCGCGCGCCGTCGGTCAGCTGCCAGATCAGCCAGCTGTCGACGGTGCCGAAGGCCAGCTCGCCGCGCTGGGCGCGTTCGCGCGCGCCTTCGATGTTGTCGAGCATCCAGCGCAGCTTGGTGCCGGAGAAGTAGGCGTCGATGATCAGGCCGGTCTTGTCGCGGAACAGCTCGCCGTGGCCGGCGGCCTGCAGCGCCTCGCACATGGGCGCGGTGCGGCGGTCCTGCCAGACCAGCGCGCGCCCGACCGGCTCGCCGGTCTTGCGGTCCCACAGCACGGTGGTCTCGCGCTGGTTGGTGATGCCGATGGCGCGCACCTGCGCGGCCGAGATGCCGGCGTCGGACAGCACCGCGTGCGCCACCGCCAGCTGCGATTGCCAGATCTCGTAGGGGTCGTGCTCGACATGGCCGGGATGTGGGTAATATTGGCGGAACTCTCGCTGCGCGAGCCGCACCACGTTGCCGGCATGGTCGAACAGGATGGCCCGCGAACTGCTGGTGCCCTGGTCGAGCGCCAGCACATATTGCGGCTCGGTGGGAAGCTGGGACGAAGCAGGGCGCTGGGCCTGCGCGGCTGGCTGGTTCATGCGTTCAATCCTGACAATGACAAAGCGCGCCGGCCCGGCCGGCGCATGGATTCCTGATGGCTGAAACGTCTTCCTTGCCGCCCGCGGACGCCGCGGGCAACCTCGCCGCCGGTCCCGCTGCGCAGATCGCCGCCTCGCTGGCGGCGCGCAGCGGCTTCGACGCCGCCGCCAAGCTGCGCCTGATGGCGGCAGGCCAGCAGGTTGGCTGGCTGCCGCGTGCCCATGCGGCAATCCTGCGCGGCATGGGCGCCATCCTCGGCCCGGACGAGCGCCTGGCCGATGGCACCACGGCGGCTGAACTGCTGCCCGGGCGCAATGACTTCGACGCGCGCAGCGCCGCGCTGCAGGCGCTGGCCCGCCAGCTGGCCGATGCCGGCCATGTGCGCGGCTGGCGCGACGAACTGTTCGCGGTCACGCCCGCGCTGGACGCGCCCGCACTCGCCGTGGTGGAACGTGCGGCGGCGCGCTTTCTCGGGCTGCTGACCTTTGCCTCGCACATGAACGGCATTGTCGATGGCGATGTGGACGGTGGTCCCGCTCTGTGGATCTCGCGGCGCAGCCTGGCCAAGTCGGTCGACCCCGGCATGTGGGACAACCTGGTCGCCGGCGGCATGCCGCACGGCAGCGATCCGCTGGCGACGCTGGTGCGCGAATGCGAGGAAGAATCCGGCATCCCGCCCGCGCTGGCGCAGGGCGTGCAGGCCCACGGCATGATCGAGGTGCTGCGCGACCTGCCCGAAGGCGTACAGTGGGAGCAGATCTATGTCTACGACCTGCTGCTGCCGCCGGGCTTCACGCCGCGCAACCAGGATGGCGAGGTCAGCGAGCACCGGCGCGTCGACTTGGCCGCATTGCTTGCTATCATGTCGGCCGGCGCCATGACGGTCGATGCGACACTGGTGACGCTGGATGCCCTTGGGCGACGCGGCTGGCTCGGTCCTGACCATCGCCCCTGAGCCGTCGCCGCGGGTTCCGCCTGTGCCGGTCTTGCCGACCTCGCTGACCTGATTTTCCCGGCCTTGCGCCGCGCCACTCCGACAGAACAACACACCATGAGCAACACCGGATTCATCCTGACCCTCTCTTGCCCCGACCAGCCGGGCATCGTCCATGCCGTCTCGGGCCTGCTGTTCCAGCACGGCTGCAATATCGTCGATTCCGACCAGTACGGTGACGAGTACGCCGGCCGCTTCTTCATGCGCGTGCATTTCACGCCGGCCGCCGGCGGCCCGGACCTGGACACGCTGAAGGCCGCGTTCGTGCCGGTCGGCGACCAGTTCGGCATGCAGTGGGAGCTGAACGACGCCGCGGTCAAGCCGCGCGTGATGATCATGGTGTCCAAGATCGGCCACTGCCTGAACGACCTGCTGTTCCGCGCCAAGGTCGGCGGCCTGCCGGTCGAGATCGCGGCCATCGTCTCGAACCACCGCGACTTCTACCAGCTGGCGGCGTCGTACGATGTGCCGTTCTTCCACCTGCCGCTGATGAACGCCTCGGCCGAGCAGAAGGCCGCGCAGGAAGCGCGCGTGTTCGATGTGGTGCAGGAGCAGAAGATCGACCTGGTGGTGCTGGCGCGCTACATGCAGGTGCTGTCCGACGACCTGTGCCGCAAGCTGGCCGGCCGCGCGATCAATATCCACCACTCGTTCCTGCCCAGCTTCAAAGGCGCCAAGCCTTACTACCAGGCGCATGACCGCGGCGTGAAGCTGATCGGCGCGACCGCGCACTACGTCACCGCCGCCCTGGACGAAGGCCCGATCATCGAGCAGGAGATCGAGCGCGTGGACCACAGCATGGACCCCGAGCAACTGACCGCCGTCGGCCGCGACGTGGAATGCGTGGCACTGGCGCGCGCGGTCAAGTGGCATGCCGAACACCGTATCCTGCTGAACGGCCACAAGACCGTGGTGTTCAAGTAAGCTCGCCGTCCCCCGGTTCCCGCGCCCGCGGGAATCCTGCCGCTTCACGGCTGCCGCATCCCCGCCGGCGCGGGGATGCCGGGCCAGCGGGTCAGTCCCGCTCCGCCACCACACACTTCACCCCACTGTCGGCCACGATCTGGTCGAACGGCGCTGCCAGCGGCTCGTCGGTAAAGAGCCGGTCGACCTGCGACACATGCGCCAGCTCCACCATCGCCTGGCGGTTGAACTTGCTGGCGTCCGCCGCCAGCCACACCTCGCGTGAATGCTCGATGATGGTCCGCGCCACCTTGACCTCGCGGAAGTCGTAGTCGCGCAGCGTGCCGTCGGTCTCGATGCCCGAGATGCCGATCAGCCCGATATCCACCTTGAACTGGCGGATGAACTCCACCGTGGCCTCGCCCACGATGCCGCGGTCGCGTGAGCGCAGCACGCCGCCGGCGACGATGACCTCGCAATCGGGGTTGTCGGCAAGGATATTGGCCACGTTCAGGTTGTTGGTGATGACGCGCAGCCCGCGGTGGTGCATCAGTTCGCGCGCTATCTCTTCCACCGTGGTGCCGATGTTCAGGATCAGCGAGCAGCCCTCGGGCACCGCGGCGGCCACCGCGCGCGCGATGCGCGCCTTGCCTTCGGCGTTGAGCACCTGCCGCTGCCGGTAGGCGATGTTCTCGGTGGTGGAGCCCTCCACCCGAACCCCGCCATGGAAGCGCGCCAGCATGCCATTCCCGGCCAGCAGGTTGACGTCGCGGCGCACCGTCTGGAGCGTGACGCCGAACTTGCGCGCAAGTTCGTCGATGGAGGCAAAGCCCTGGGTGCGGACTTCTTCGAGCAGGGCCGTCTGGCGGGGATTCAGGGTCATGCCGGGATTCTAGTTCAAACAGAAACGAAAACAAATGATGCAGTGCACTATTGTTTTACGTTCGTTTTGTTGCTAAAACGAACGTCAAGCCAAGACTTGTGTGCCTGCATCGCGCGCCAAAGCTGTGATGCGGGAAGCATATCGAACATGGAGACCGGATGCAGCTACGTTTGGAAGGCGTCGCACAGCAGGCAGGTTCGCAGGCGTATCTCTATCCGATGACGCTCGCGCCGGTTCCGGGCGCCGTGACCATCCTGCTGGGCGCCACGCAGGCGGGCAAGACCTCGCTGATGCGGCTGATGGCCGGGCTGGACCGGCCCAGCGCCGGCCGCGTGCTGGTCGACGGCCACGACGTGACCGGCATGCCGGTGCGCGAGCGCAATGTATCGATGGTCTACCAGCAGTTCATCAACTACCCGTCGCTCAAGGTCTTCGACAACATCGCCTCGCCGCTGCGGCTGCGGCGCAAGGCGCCGGCCGCAGAGATTGCCGCGCGCGTGCGCGAGCTGGCCGGGCGGCTGCATATCGACCACCTGCTGGACCGCTATCCGTCCGAGCTCTCCGGCGGGCAGCAGCAGCGCGTGGCACTGGCGCGCGCGCTGGCCAAGGAGGCGCCGCTGATGCTGCTGGACGAGCCGCTGGTCAACCTTGACTACAAGCTGCGCGAGGAACTGCGCGAGGAACTGGCGCAGCTGTTCGCGCATGGCGACGCCACCGTGGTCTATGCCACCACCGAGCCCGGCGAAGCGCTGCTGCTGGGCGGCCATACCGCGGTGCTGGACGCCGGCGAACTGCTGCAGTACGGCCCCACCCCCCAGGTCTTCCACTATCCCGATTCGCTGCGCGTGGCGCGTGCGTTCAACGATCCGCCGATGAACCTGGTCGAGGGCCGGCTGCAGGGCGGCTGGGTCACGCTGGCTGGCGATATCTCCGTGCCGGTGCCCGGCGCGGGCGGGCACGACGGCCCGGTCACGGTGGGGGTGCGCGCGTCGGCATTGCGCCTGGCCGCTGAGCCGGGCGCGGTGGCGGTGCCGGGGCGCGTAGCGCTGGCCGAGCTGTCAGGCTCAGACACCTTCGTCCACGCCGATACCCCGGTGGGCAACCTGGTGGCGCAGTTCGCCGGCGTGCTCGACCTGGCGCTGGGCGAGCCGGTGTCACTGCACCTGCTGCCCGAGCAGATCTATCTGTTCGACGCCGACGGGCGCCGCATCCATGCGCCGCGCCGGCCGGGCGGGCTGGCGGCGGACGTGCCCGGCGGCGCGGCCGCGGCTGCCGGGGCAGGGGCCTGAGATGGCGCGCATCGACCTGGACCTGGCGCACTCCTATGTGCCCAATCCGCGTACCGACGAGGACTACGCGCTGCTGCCACTGCAATTCACGTTCGAAGACGGCGGCGCCTATGCGCTGCTGGGCCCGTCGGGCTGCGGCAAGACCACGCTGCTGAACTGTATTTCCGGGCTGCTGCGGCCCTCGCACGGCACCATTGCCTTCGATGGCCGCGACGTGACCGCTGCCACGCCGCAGGCGCGCAATATCGCCCAGGTGTTCCAGTTCCCGGTGATCTACGACACCATGACCGTCGGCGAGAACCTGGCCTTCCCGCTGCGCAACCGCGGCGTGCCGGAAGCCCAGGTGCGCGAGCGGGTAGGACGCGTGGCCGAGATGCTGGACCTGTCGGCCACGCTCGATCGCCGCGCCAGCGGCCTGGCCGCGGACGCCAAGCAGAAGATCTCGCTGGGGCGCGGGCTGGTGCGCCAGGACGTGTTGGCCATCCTCTTCGACGAGCCGCTGACGGTGATCGACCCGCAGCTCAAATGGCAGCTGCGGCGCAAGCTCAAGGAAATCCACCACGAATTCCGCCTGACGCTGATCTACGTGACGCACGACCAGACCGAGGCGCTGACCTTTGCCGACCAGGTGGTGGTGATGTCGCGCGGCAAGGCGGTGCAGGTGGGGCCGGCGGATGCGCTGTTCGAGCGTCCCGCGCATACCTTCGTCGGGCATTTCATCGGCTCGCCGGGCATGAATTTCCTGACCGGGCAGTGGCGCGACGGCGCGATCGAGCTGGCGGGTCGCCGCTACATGCCGGAGTTGTCGCCGTCAGTCGAAGCGGCGCTGCGCGAGGCCGGCAGCTTCCGCATCGGCGTGCGGCCCGAGTACCTGCGCCTGGCGCCGGAGAGCGACGCGCAGGCGGTGCCGGTGCGGGTCGAGCGCGCGCAGGACATCGGCACTTACTGGCTGCTGACCGGCGGCGTGCAGGAGGCGGGCGCACTGGCGGGTACGCTGCGCGCGCGGCTGGGTATCGAGGCGGCCGATCTGCGCCTGGGCGACACGGCCTGGCTGTCGGTGTTCAACCGCCATACCTGCTACTACGTCAACGAGGAACTGGTGCCATGAAGCCCGTCAACCAGAAGGCCTGGCTGCTGGTGTTGCCGGTGGTGGTGTGCGTGGCGTTCTCCGCGATCCTGCCGCTGATGACCATCGTCAACTACTCGGTGCAGGACATCATCTCGCCCGAGCGGCGCGTCTTTGTCGGCACCGAATGGTTCCGCACCGTGCTGCGCGACGGCGAGCTGCACGACGCGCTGCTGCGGCAGCTGGGCTTCTCGCTGGCGGTGCTGCTGGTGGAAATCCCGCTCGGCATCCTGCTGGCGCTGTCGATGCCGGCCAGGGGCTGGAAGGCGTCGGCGGTGCTGGTGATCATCGCGCTGTCGCTGCTGATCCCGTGGAACGTGGTCGGCACCATCTGGCAGATCTTCGGGCGTACCGATATCGGCCTGCTCGGTGCCGCGCTCGAGGCGATGGGATTCGACTACAACTATACTGGCAGCGCTTTCGATGCCTGGGTCACGGTGCTGGTGATGGACGTCTGGCACTGGACGCCGCTGGTGGCGCTGCTGTGCTACGCCGGCCTGCGCGCCATCCCCGACGCCTACTACCAGGCCGCGCAGATCGACGGCGCCTCGCGCCTGGCGGTGTTCCGCTATATCCAGCTGCCCAAGCTGCGCGGCGTGCTGATGATCGCGGTGCTGCTGCGCTTCATGGACAGCTTCATGATCTATACCGAGCCGTTCGTGCTGACCGGCGGCGGGCCGGGCAACGCCACCACCTTCCTGTCGCAGTACCTGACGCAGAAGGCCGTGGGCCAGTTCGACCTGGGCCCGGCGGCGGCGTTTTCCATCGTCTATTTCCTGATCATCCTGCTCATGTGCTTCATCCTCTATAACTGGATGCAGCGCGCGGGCACCGCCGGCAGCGAGGACATGCCCCATGGCTGAGATGCGCACCCCCGCCAACCGCGCCACCTGGTGGCGCGCCGGCTTCCTGCTGGTCTACCTGCTGTTCGCCATCGTGCCGATCTACTGGATGGTGAACATGTCGTTCAAGACCAACGAGGAGATCGTCTCCACGCTGTCGCTGTGGCCCGCGGAATTCACGCTGCAGCATTACAAGACCATCTTCACCGACCCATCCTGGTATTCGGGCTACGTCAACTCGATGATCTACGTGGCGATGAACACGGTGATCTCGATCAGCGTGGCGTTGCCGGCCGCCTATGCCTTTTCGCGCTACCAGTTCATCGGCGACAAGCATGTGTTCTTCTGGCTGCTGACCAACCGCATGACGCCGCCCGCGGTGTTCCTGCTGCCGTTCTTCCAGCTCTACAGCACCATCGGGCTGATGGATACCCACCTGGGCGTGGCGCTGGCGCACCTGGTCTTCAACGTGCCGCTCGCGGTGTGGATCCTGGAGGGCTTCATGTCGGGCGTGCCGCGCGAGATCGACGAGACCGCGTATGTCGATGGCTACTCGTTCCCGCGCTTCTTCCTGACCATCTTCCTGCCGCTGATCAAGGCCGGCGTGGGCGTGGCGGCGTTCTTCTGCTTCATGTTCAGCTGGGTCGAGCTGCTGCTGGCGCGCACGCTGACTTCGGTCAATGCCAAGCCCATCGTCGCCACCATGACGCGCACGGTGTCGGCATCGGGAATGGACTGGGGCGTGCTCGCCGCGGCCGGCGTGCTGACCATCGTGCCCGGCGGCATCGTGATCTGGTTCGTGCGGCACTACATCGCGAAGGGCTTTGCGATGGGGCGCGTGTAAGCGCGCGACGCAACCTAACCGCAACGGAAGGAGACGGCGCAATGCTGAGCTGGATGGTCTGGACGACACCGGTGGCGGTGTTCTTCGGCTGCATCGTAGTCATGCTGATCACCATGACTATCTGGGAAATACGCGCGCCTTCGGTGCTGCGCAAGGGCTTCCTGCCGATCGCGACCACGCGTGGCGACCGCTTGTTTATCGGGCTGATGTGCGCCGCCTGGGTCAACCTGGCGTGGGTAGGACTGGGCGAGAAAATCACCGCTTGGCTGTCGCTGCCCGAAGAGCCGTCGGTCTGGATCAGCTTCGGGGTATCGATGCTGGTGCTGGCGCTGATCATGCGCAAGGGCTAGCCGTTTATTCGTAAGCATCAGGGTTGGATGGAAGGTTTGCGGCTTATCCCTGCCCCGGGGCCGCCACCACGACCATAGCCGGGGAGGGGAAATCTTGAGGAGACACTGATGAAAGTGCACGTGAAGTTGGGGATGTCAGCCCTTGCCTGCGCGGCTGCGCTGGCTTGTGGGTCCGTCTCGGCGGGCGAGGCTGAGGCCAAGAAGTGGATCGACAATGAGTTCCAGCCCTCGTCGCTGGCCAAGGACAAGCAGCAGGCCGAAATGAAGTGGTTCATCGACGCCGCCGCCAAGCTCAAGGCCAAGGGTGTCACGCAGATCAGCGTGGTGTCCGAAACCATCACCACGCACGAGTACGAATCCAAGACGCTGGCCAAGGCGTTCGAGGAGATTACCGGCATCAAGGTCAAGCACGACCTGATCCAGGAAGGCGACGTGGTCGAGAAGCTGCAGACCTCGATGCAGTCCGGCAAGTCGATCTACGACGGCTGGATCTCTGACTCGGACCTGATCGGCACGCACTACCGCTATGGCTCCATCCTGCCGCTGACCGACTATATGAACGGCGCCGGCAAGGAGTGGACCAACCCCGGGCTGGATGTGAAGGACTTTATCGGCACCAAGTTCACCACTGCGCCGGACGGCAAGCTGTACCAGCTGCCCGACCAGCAGTTTGCCAACCTGTACTGGTTCCGCGCCGACTGGTTCGCGCGCAAGGACCTGCAGGACAAGTTCAAGGCCAAGTACGGCTACGACCTGGGCGTGCCGACCAACTGGTCAGCCTATGAGGACATCGCCAACTTCTTCAGCAACGACGTGAAGGAGCTCGACGGCAAGAAGGTCTACGGGCACATGGATTACGGCAAGAAGGACCCGTCGCTGGGCTGGCGCTTCACCGACGCCTGGCTGTCGATGGCCGGCACCGCCGACAAGGGCCTTCCCAACGGCATGCCGGTTGACGAGTGGGGCATCCGCGTGGCCGAGGACAAGTGCACGCCGGTCGGCGCCTCAGTGTCGCGCGGCGGTGCCACCAACAGCCCGGCGGCGGTCTATGCGCTGACCAAGTACATCGACTGGATGAAGAAGTACGCGCCGCCGCAGGCGATGGGCATGACCTTCTCCGAGGCCGGCCCGGTCCCCGCGCAAGGCCAGGTGGCGCAGCAGATCTTCTGGTACACCGCCTTCACCGCGGACATGACCAAGAAGGGCCTGCCGGTGGTCAACGCCGACGGCTCGCCCAAGTGGCGCATGGCGCCGTCGCCGTACGGCCCGTACTGGAAGCAGGGCATGCAGAACGGCTACCAGGACGTGGGCTCCTGGACCTTCTTCAAGAACACCGATCCCAACAAGCTGGCGGGCGCCTGGCTGTATGCGCAGTTCGTGACGTCCAAGACGGTCTCGCTGAAGAAGTCGCTGACCGGACTGACCTTTATCCGCGACAGCGACATCCACCACGAGTACCTGACCAAGAACGCGGCCAAGTACGGTGGGCTGGTCGAGTTCTACCGCAGCCCCGCGCGCGTGGCTTGGACGCCGACCGGCACCAACGTACCCGACTATCCGAAGCTGGCCCAGCTGTGGTGGAAGAACGTGGCCACCGCGGTGACCGGCGAGAAGACGCCGCAAGCCGCCATGGACACGCTGGCCGAAGAGATGGACCAGGTCATGGCGCGGCTGCAACGCGCCGGCATGAGCAACTGCGCGCCCAAGCTCAACCCGAAGGGAGACCCGGGCAAGTGGCTGTCGAACGACCATGCGCCGTGGCAGAAGCTGGCCAACGAAAAGCCGAAGGGCGAGACCATTCCTTACGACAAGCTGTTGCAGGCGTGGAAGGAAGGGAAGGTGCGCTGAGGCGTTTGAGGCTGCCGGCAATGAATGAATGCCGCTGGTTTGCCCCCCTCTCCCGCATGCGGGAGAGGGGGGCACTCAACAGGTCATCCGGCCCTGACTTCGGCGCTCGCTCTCTACGTGGCCAAGTCCGATGTTTCCGAGTGGGGCTCGTTCGCCACTGACTGCACCGCATAACGCGCCTTCCCATGCCGCTTGGCCTCATACAGCGCTATGTCGGCGTGCATGAACAGCTCGCTCGCGGTCATGGCATGGCGCGCGTCATGGATGGCCGAGCCGACGCTGGCCGAGGCCGCCAGCGTGTGGCCATCGATCACGAAGGGCATGCGCGCGGCCTGCACGATGGTATTGGCGATGGATGCCATGGCCTGGCGGTCGGCAACGCCGTCCAGGATCACCGCAAACTCATCGCCGCCGATGCGCGCGACCGCGTCGCCCTTGCGCACGCAGGCGCGCAGCCGCTGTGCAAAGGCGACCAGCAACTGGTCGCCCACCGGGTGGCCAAGGCTGTCGTTGACGCCCTTGAAGTCGTCCAGGTCCACCAGCAGCAGCGCCAGCGAGCGGCCGTCGGCGCTGGCGCGGGCCATGCATTCGGCCAGGCGCCGGTCGAAACCCTTGCGGTTGAGCAGGCCGGTGAGGTAGTCGGAGATGGTTTGCGCTTCCAGGCTGCGCAGTTTTTCGCGCTCATGGGTGACGTTGCGCCCGAACATGTGCAGTCCGAGGACGGTGTCCTGGGCATCGTTCCAGGCCGGCTGGCAGGTGATCTCGATGCACTCGGTGCCGTCGGCGCTTTCCCGCGTAAAGGTCACTGAGCGCCCGGCCCGGGCTTGTTCCAGGTACTGCTGGCAAGCCAGGTATTCCTGCATGCCCCACAGTTCGCGCAGCGACAGTCCCACGATCTGCTGCGCCGGCACGCCGTAGCGCTGCGCATAGGCCTGGTTGACGAAGACATAGCGCTGCTGCATGTCGATGAACGAGACAAAGTCCGGCACATGGTTGGCGATCGCCTCGATGCGCTTCTCGCTTTCGGCGGCGCGGTCCTTGGCCGTTTTCAGCGCGGCTTCGCGCTCGGACAGCTGCGCCACCACTTCGGCGAAGGTCACGGCCAGTTCGCCAATCTCGTCGGCACGGCCGGCGGGCAGGTCTGCCACCGCGGCCGGGTTGGTGCCGATCTGGCGCACGGCGCGGTGCAGCCGCTGCAGCGGTTCAAGCAGCCGGCGCATGACCAGCCACATCATCGCGGCGGCAAGCAGCATGGTGATGGCGCCGATGACCAGGGTCCGTTGACGCACCGCGAGCAGCGGCGCGTAGGCTTCGGCTGCGGGCAGGACCGCCACCAACTCCCAGCCGTTGGATGCCAGCAGATGGCGCGCCACGATCGGCTGCGTCGGCGTCAGGACTTCCAGGAAGGCGGGGGCATGATCGGCGCCGCAGGCTTCGCCGATCGCGCGTGCGGGGCTCAGCACGCGGGCAACGTCCGGGTGCATTGCATAGCGGGGATTGGTGCCGGCGGAAACCAGGCAGAAGCTGCCGGTCGTGCCCACGCGGCTGTGCGCAAGCTCGCGCAGGAAGTTGCTGTCCGCGAGGTTCAGGACGCCCCCGACCACGCCGCGCAGCTCGCCGCCCGGACCGTGCAGCGGCACTGCCAGCACCACGCCGGGGGCATTGGTCTGCTTGCCCTGGACCAGGTCCGACACCGCAAATGGCTGGCCTTGCTGGATATCGCGGAAATAGTCGCGGTCGTCGACGCGCAGGCGCACTCCGTCCGGCACGGCGGTGCTGAACACCAGGTGCCCGTCGGGCGCGGCCAGGAAGACGGCGTTGAAGGTCTCGGGCACTTCCACCAGGCCCTCCGCGGCCCGGCGCAGCTCGGCCGGCTTTGCCGAAAGCATGGGGGAGAGCTGGCGTGCCACGCGCCGCAGGACGGCGGCCCGGCCCTGCAGCTTTTCATCGAGTTGCTCGGCCACCATCTTGACCAGCGTGTCCTGCTGCGTCTGCTGCAAAGTCTTCAGGCCGTCGTATGCGTAGCACTGCGCGTAGAGCGCGCGCAGCACGATGATCAGCGTCACCACACCCGCCGTGGCGAACGCCATCCGGTACTTCAAAGAGTGCTGCATGATTGACTTGTTTCTTGTGCGCACTGACCCGTATCCCGTCCCCGGCGCATTGTGTTGCCGACCGAGATTCTGTCCGGGACGCGAAACCAAGATTAGCAGATGTCAAGATGAAATTCGCAACTGTTTGCAACAGCGCGCCCATCGTGCAAGCGCAGCGTGCCTGCCGCGCTACAGCGAAGGGCGCGGCCGGTGGCGAGATCGCCACGCGCACTCATGCATGGATTCCGGCTTGGCATTAGCATGCGGGATGGCCCGCGATGTGGCGGGCCCGTCTCGCGGTTCCTGATTGCCGTTCCCGATTCCTTCCAGTCCAAACGCCAATGACCTTACCGACTACGCTGCTCGACCTGGCCGGCGCCAGCCGCACACCTTCCGCCTGGGATGCCGCCGTCCTGATCCTGATCGACCATCAACGCGAATATGTCGACGGCCGCCTGCCGCTGGTCGGCATGCCCGCGGCCGTGACTGCCTGCGCGCAGCTGCTGGCGCTGGCGCGCAGCCACGGCACGCCGGTGATCCATGTCGCGCACCACGGCCGTCCGGGAAGCATGGCGTTCGATCCGACCGGGCCGTATGCCGCCTTCATTGAAGGGGTGGGGCCGCAGGCCGGTGAGATTACCGTCACCAAGGGCTTGCCCAACAGCTTCGCCGGCACCACCCTGGCCGACGAGCTGGCCAGGCTAGGCCGCAAGGAGCTGATCGTGGCCGGCTTCCAGGCGCATATGTGCGTAAGCGCCACGGTGCGCTCCGCGCTCGACCACGGCTATCGCAGCACCGTGGTGGCCGCGGCCTGCGCCACGCGCGACCTGCCTGACCCGCTGGGCGGCCCCGCCGTGCCTGCGGCCGATCTCCACCGCAGCACGCTGGCTGCGTTGAACGACCGCTTCGCCACGGTCGTCGCGGACGCAGGGGTCTGGCACGGCTAACCAGCGACGGGCCAGGTGCGCACGCGCAGCACGGTATGGTCGCGCGGGCGCAGCGTCAATTCCAGTGCGGTCGGCACGCCCCGCCGCGTGATTGGCGCGACAAAGCGTGTCATGTCCGCTGCCGCAGCGAGGCGCGTGCCGCAGCGCATCGCCAGCCGCAGGATATGCAGCGGGACGAACCGCTCCGGCTCCTGCATGTCTGCCAGCGCTGCCAGCGTGAAATGCAGTGGCTGCCGGGCCAGTGCGATGAAGCGCCCGCGCAGCCGCGCCAGCGTCGCCGCGGGCGCCGCCAGCCCTTCGCCCTCGGCGCCGCTGCGCGTCATGCCGCGCACGCGCGGCTGCCACAGCGTGCCGGCAACCAGCAGCGGTGCGCGCCCCGCGCCAGCTTCATCCACGTATGCATCGAGCGCCACGACCGCGCCCGTCAGGTCATAGGTGGAAGCCACCGAGGCAAAGCTGCGGTGATAGCCGATGATGCAATCCATGTCTTCGTCATAGACCGGCCGCGCATCACGCGGCACGCGCGCCGGGCGCATCTCGAACCAGCCGGCACTGACCGGGTTGCGGCCGGTCCAGGGTAGGGCGGGTTCTGTTTCGGTCGCGGTGGGGAGGCAGGCGGATGGCAAGTCGTGCTCCGGTACAGGTCGGAGCGGTCAAGGTAGCCGGCGAATGAGTGGGTGGATATGAGATAAGCCTTATCGCCGGCAACGGAAAGGTTGCGTCGCGACGTGGCTACGGCCTAGAAGCTCACGCCCAGCGAAAGGATCGCGACCTGGTCCGTCGAGCCCGGGTTGAACCAGTAGAAGCCCGCCGTGAACCTGCGCACCGTAACCTGGAAAAAGCCGCCTCGCTGGAGTTCGCGGTCTTCCGCGTAGATCCGGGTACGTTGCGCGACCAGGCCCAGCCTCAGCCATTCGACCGGGCGGAAGCCAAGTTCGCTCCAGGCGTAGAGATAGCCCGGCTCTTCGCCGCGCGCGTCCAGGTATTCGGCTTCGATGTAGTAGTCGAACTTGCTCACTGCGACGCTGGCCTCGATCCCGCCGATCAGGCCGTGGGTGGAGCCTCCCACGAAGCCAGCGATGGGGGTCGCCTTGAACTGGATGGTTTCGCCGCCCGAGAAGGTCCAGCCGATGAAGGCTGACTGCGAGTGGACTGCTTCGTAGTTGCTTCTTGCCTCGAGGTGAAGCTGCTTCCTTTCGGCGATGAAGATGCCGGAGAGGTAGTCGCCGCTCTGGCGCGGCATGTTCCAGTAGCCTGTTGCCGAGAAGGTCCAGGGCGAGCCGGCCGCCTGCCCGGCGGCATCCGGCGCGGGCTGGGGCGGCTCCTGTGCCTGGACCGTGCCCGCGCCAAGGGCGGCGGCAAGCAGCAGGATCGCGCCTCGCATCTCAGCCGCCCAGCGCGATGATGGCGATGGTCATGACCACGCCCAGCGCAGTCATGGCTGCGCCAGTGACCCAGCCGCCAAAGCCGGCATAGTGGCCCAGCGCCCACCCGGCGGCGAACAGCATGGCCAGGGTCAGCCCGCGCGAGATCAGTAGCGCCAGTTTGACATTGTCCAGCAGTACGAACGGCAGTGCGACCGGAAACGTGGCCAGTACAACGATAAAGAAGATGCGCACGGCACCGAGCAGGTCGGCCATGTTCAGGCGGGGGCGGGGCGGCAGTGCCGGGGCGGCGGCAAGCCGTGCCCGCATGGCTTCCAGTTCCTTGTCGGTGACCAGCGACTTCGTTGCGCGAGGCAGCGCATCGCGAATCAGGCCGATCGCCGTGGCCTGGTCGCTAGCATTCCTGACGGCAAGTGCCAGGGAGATCCGCTGGCCGCGGCTCGCCAGCGTACGGATCAGGAACATGACCGCGTCCACCATGCCCCAGGCCAGGTTGCAGCCCAGCGCGGCATGCATCATGGTGCGGCTGGCATCCGGGCCGCCCGTGCCGCTCGACACCGCGCCGACAAAAGTGAGCGCCATGAACAGGCCGAAGCACATCTCGGAGACGCGATCCACTACGTCCAGCACCGGCTCCCGTGTCTGGGCATCCTCCGGCGGCACGGTCGCGCCGGCATGGATCGTCGTCCTGGGTGAATCGGGCATGGCGGACTCCCGAAAGCTGCGTCGATGATCGGATGGGCGATAGGGGCTGTGCCCGTGGGAGCGAGGGCGACTGTGCCTGCCTGGCCCGTCGTCCTGTGGACAAGTATGCGTGCCAGGCGCAAATATGCCAGGCCAGCTTTCCTTGATTGGCGTGATGAACCACGGTTTTCCGGGGAGGGTAGAAAACGTGGGCAAACGCCGGGCAACAAAAAACCCAGAGAGCTTGCGCTGTCTGGGTTTCCTGGCAACTTAGGCAGTTGCTGGCCATTTGTCTGGTGGGTGGTACAGGGATTGAACCTGTGACCCCTGCCGTGTGAAGGCAGTGCTCTACCGCTGAGCTAACCACCCCTTACTGCGTCGTCGTTGCCGTCGTGCAGCGGAGAAATGAGATTATGCAGAGGTTCTTGTATCTTGTAAAGCCCTTTTTTGATTTTTGTCAGGCGGCGAGGCTTCCGGACTCTGCCGCGGGGGCCTCCTGCCACACTGTCTTGCCGCCGCTGGCCTTGTCCAGGCCCTTGAGCAGGGCAAGGTGGGCCTGCTGCTCTTCGTCCGTGGCGCGCAGCACGGGCAGGGCCAGGCGCGACAGGTCGGCCACGGCAACCGCGCCGCCGTTGCCTGCGCTGCTGTCGTGCATGTCGATCACCAGCGAATCCTGGCCGCGCGTCATGGCCAGGTAGACCTCGGCCAGCAGCTCGGCATCCAGCAGGGCGCCGTGCAGCGTGCGGTGGGCGTTGCTGATGCCCAGGCGGTCGCACAGGGCGTCGAGCGAGTTGCGCTTGCCGGGGAACATCTGGCGGGCTTCGCGCAGGGTGTCGATCACATTGCCGGCATGCTGGCGGAACGGCGGCAGGCCCAGCAGCTGGAATTCCATGTCGAGGAAGCCCAGGTCGAACGGCGCGTTGTGGATGATCAGCTCGGCATCCTGGATGAACTCGCGGATGTCGTTGACGACTTCGGCAAAGCGGGGCTTGTCGGCCAGGAACTCGACCGTGATGCCGTGCACGGCGATCGCGCCCTCGTCGATATCGCGTTCCGGGTTGACGTAGAAGTGCAGGTGGCGCCCCGTCAGGCGGCGGTTCATCAGCTCGACGCAGCCGATTTCGATCAGGCGGTCGCCGGTGGCGGCACTCAGGCCGGTGGTTTCGGTGTCGAGAACGATTTGTCGCATGGCGGGCATTCTAGCGGAGCGGCGCGGGCGCTCCGCGGTTTCTTGTTAGGGAGAGGGATCAGCGGCCGATCGATTCGACGCCGCGGTTGGCCAGTGCGTCGGCGCGCTCATTGCCGGGGTGGCCGTTGTGGCCGCGCACCCAGTGCCAGGAGATCTGGTGCGGCTGCGCCAGGGTGTCCAGTTCCTGCCACAGGTCGGCATTCTTGACGGGCTTCTTGTCGGCGGTCTTCCAGCCGCGGGCCTTCCAGCCGGGCAGCCATTCGCTGATGCCCTTCTGGACATACTGCGAGTCGGTATAGACGCGCACGACGCAGGGCCGCTTGAGCGCGCGCAGCGCTTCGATCACGGCGGTCATTTCCATGCGGTTGTTGGTAGTGTTGGGCTCGCCGCCGAACATTTCTTTCTCGCTGGTGCCGGCGACGAGCACCGCGCCCCAGCCGCCGCGGCCGGGATTGCCCTTGCAGGCGCCGTCGGAGTAGATCGTGACTTCTTGCATGTGATTCCAAGGTGGCCACCCGCCGGGCAGGTGGCGCTTTGAGGGCGAATTGGGTGAGAGCGCGGGCGCGCGCCGGCGTCAGCGCTCTTCGCCGGGGGTCTTGCCGTGGGTGCCGGTAGGCGTGGCCACGGGCGATGACACCGGAGCCAGCGCCGGCTTGCTCTTCCAGGCCGGGCCGACCAGGCGGATATTGCGCACGCGCTTGATCGCCGAGATCATATAGACCGCGCCGAAGATCGGCCACCAGCGGTCGCCGGCCTTTTCCATGAAGGCGGCGCGCTGCAGCCAGCGGTCGGTGCGGTAGGGCGGGCAGTAGCAGCCAAAGCGGCCGCGGATGATATCGAAGCCCAGCAGCTTGAGCCAGTCCTTGATGCGCACGAAGCCGATCTGCTGCGCGTCCGTCGGCAGGAAGGGCGTGGCGCCGAGCCGGTTCATGCCCTGGCGCGCGCCCCACAGGCTCATCGGGTTGAAGCAGGTGACCACCACGCGCCCCTCGGGCATCAGCACCCGCGAGACCTCGCGCAGCACTTCGTGCGGGTCTTCGGCGAATTCCAGGATGTGGGGCAGGGTGACCAGGTCGATGCTCTGGGTGTCGAACGGCAGCTCGTCGAAACGGCACAGCAGCTGGCGCGCGTCGGGATGTGCGGCGCGCGGCCCGTGCGGTCCGCTGGAAGGGTCCAGCGCCAGCGCCGAGAACGGCATCCGGTTCTCGCGCAGGGTGTCGATAAAGGGCAGGCCCAACTGGACGGCGTGGTAGCCGAAGATGTCGGTCACGATCCGGTCGTACTGCTGCGCTTCCCAGCGCAGCATGTACTCACCGGGCGGCGAGGCCAGCCAGTCTTCCCAGCTTACAATCGGATGATTGGGACGATTGGACATAGGAGCATGCGCATGTTGAAGGTTGAGCCGATCCCGGCGTTCCAGGATAACTATATCTGGGCCATCCACGACGGGCATAGCGCCGCCGTGGTCGATCCCGGCGAGGCCGCGCCGGTGGAGCGCTTCCTGGCGCAAAGCGGTCTGGCTCTGGGCGCTATTGTAATCACCCATCACCACGGCGATCACCAGGGCGGGGTGGCCGAGTTGCTGGCGGCGCACCCGCGCACCCCGTCGGGCGCGCCGATGCCGGTGCTGGGGCCGGCCGGCGAACGCATTGGCGGGCGCACCCGGGCCCTGCGCGAAGGCGATGTCGTGACGCTGGAGACGCCGGCCCTGACGCTGCACGTGCTGGACGTGCCCGGGCACACCGCCGGCCATATCGCCTATGTGGGTGACCTGGGCGAAGCCGGCCCGGCGGTCTTCTGTGGCGATACCCTGTTTGCCAGTGGCTGCGGGCGCCTGTTCGAAGGCACGCCGGCACAGATGCTGGACTCGCTCGACAAGCTGGCGGCACTGCCGGGCGATACCCGCGTCTATTGCGCGCACGAATATACGCGCAGCAATGTGCGCTTTGCACGGGCGGTGGAACCGGCCAATGCCGCGCTGGCGGCGTGGGCGCAGCGGGTCGACGCGCTGCGCGCGGCGGACCAGCCGACGCTGCCGACCACCATCGCCCATGAGCGCGAGGTCAATCCCTTCCTGCGCTCGCGCGAGCCCGCGGTGCGCGCGGCGGTGGCGGCGCAGGGCGGGGCCGCCACGGGCGATGCGCAGGCTTTCGGTGCGCTGCGCGGCTGGAAGGACAATTTCCGCTGAGCCCTGCCTGGCCTGCGCGCCTTGCGCCGCAAGGCTTTCCGGCTGCCCGGCGGATATTGGCTATATGGAAAATCTGATTGACGCGATACGCGGTTTTTTTTAGCATCACGCATCCTTTTGGCGTCACGATTCGAGAACTTAATGAAAATTGGTCGATTACTGGCGGTGGTCGCGTGCGCCGCGCTGCTTGCAGCGTGCGCCAGCACCCCCACGCCGCCTGATGGCGCCAACGGCGCCGCGACCGCCCAGACCGCCAAGCGCCAGGACCCGCTC
Organism: Cupriavidus sp. CPT47-8839-RL05A; assembly: GCF_058792255.1. Lineage (NCBI taxonomy): Bacteria > Pseudomonadati > Pseudomonadota > Betaproteobacteria > Burkholderiales > Burkholderiaceae > Cupriavidus > Cupriavidus sp. CPT47-8839-RL05A. The sequence continues at coordinate 42,971 of NZ_JBYTEG010000021.1, forward strand.
AACTCGCTCAGCGACAAATCGGCGCTTTCTTCCGCATCCACGATCAATGTCGACCAGGCTGGCCTGGACTGGCTGCGCGGCCCGTCCAGCGACATCTGGGACCGCATCCGGCGCGGCTTTGCCATGCAGGACCTGGAGGGCACGCTGGTCGATGACCGCACCCAGTGGTATGCGCAGCGGCCGGAATACATGGAACGGATGGTCGGGCGCTCAAGCCGTTACCTGTACCACATCGTAGAAGAGCTGGAACGGCGCAAGATGCCGACCGAGCTGGCGCTGCTGCCGTTCGTCGAGAGCGCGTTCAACCCGCAGGCCCAGTCCACCGCCAAGGCGGCCGGCATGTGGCAGTTCATCCCGAGCACCGGCAAGTCGTACAACCTGAAGCAGAACATGTTCCGCGACGAGCGCCGCGACGTGCTGGCCTCGACCGACGCCGCGCTGGACTACCTGGCGCGGCTCTACGACATGTTCGGCGACTGGCACCTGGCGCTGGCGGCGTACAACTGGGGCGAGGGCGCGGTGTCGCGCGCGATCGCACGCAACCAGGCGCGAGGGCTGCCGACCGACTACGCCAGCCTGCCCATGCCCAACGAGACGCGCTACTACGTGCCGAAGCTGCAGGCGGTCAAGAACATCATCGCCAACCCGGCCGCGTATGGCGTCAAGCTGCCCGAGATCCCGGACCACCCGTACTTTGTCACGGTGACCACCTCGCGCGATATCGACGTGAACCTGGCGGCCAAGCTGGCGGACATGTCGGTAGAGGAATTCAAGGCGCTCAACCCGTCGTTCAACCGGCCCGTGATCCTGGGCGCGTCCAACCCGCAGATCCTGCTGCCGTTCGATAACGCCGAGCGCTTCCAGTACAACCTGAACACCTACCGCGGCGGGTTGTCGAGCTGGTCGGCGGTGACGGTGGACAGCCGCGAGCGTATCGAAGCGCTGGCGGCACGGCTGAACGTCGACGCCGATACGCTGCGCGAGATCAACAGCATCCCGAAGGGCATGCGCCTGAAGGCCGGCTCGACCGTGATGATCCCGCGCTCGGGCCGCCACGACCAGGATATCAGCGCGACCCTGGCCGACAGCGCCATGCTGGCGATGGAGCCTGATTTGCCGGATGCGCGCCGCGTGGTGGTGCGAGCCGGCCGGCGCGACACCGTGGCCTCGGTGGCGCGGCGCTATGGCGTCTCGGCGGGGCAGGTGCAGTCGTGGAACAAGCTCTCCGGCACCAAGCTGGTCGCCGGGCAGAGCCTGGTGCTGATGGTGCCGGTGCGCGGCGCCGGCGCGGTGCGGGCGGCACGTGCCGAACAGGCTGACCGTGCCGAGCGCGCCGACCGTGCGGAGCGTTCCGAGCGAAGCAGCAAGGGCGGCATCGTGCGGGTCTCGGCCAAGGGCAAGGCGGGCAAGGCGGAGCCGCGCAAGCGCGTCACCGTCGAGGCGGCCTCGCGGCGAACGGCAGTCAAGGCGGCGCCGGCGCGCGTGGTGCGCGAGTCCAAGCCGGGGCCGACCGTCAAGGCGTCGGCCAAGGCCGGCGCCAAGGGGGCCAAGGCCCGCTGACGAATGCGGGCGCCGGCTGGTCCGCCGCATGGCGCAAGAAGGGGCGATGCCGTCGGCACGCCCCTTTTTTCATGTGCCGGCCCCCGGGGCCCGCGCGCCCCTCTCCGAATCTGTGTCCACGCGCACCCGCGCCGGTGGCAAACTACGGTCATCATCACAATGACCGCAGACGCGGAGGAGACAGACATGACGGCAAGCCATGCCGTGCATGCCCGTTCGCTGGCCGACCCCGAGGGGTTCTGGGCCGAACAGGCGGCGCGCATCGACTGGGAAGCCCCGTTCGGCCAGGTGCTCGACAACAGCCGCGCGCCCTTTACGCGCTGGTTCGCCGGCGGGCGCACCAACCTGTGCCACAACGCGGTCGACCGCCACCTGGCGGCCCGCGCCAGCCAGCCGGCGCTGCACTGGGTCTCGAGCGAGACCGACCAGGCCCGCACCTTTACCTACGCCGAGCTGCACGACGAAGTCAGCCGCATGGCCGCGATCCTGCAGGGCCTGGGCGTGCAGAAGGGCGACCGCGTGCTGATCTACATGCCGATGATCCCGGAAGCCGCCTTTGCCATGCTGGCCTGCGCGCGCATCGGCGCGATCCATTCGGTGGTGTTCGGCGGCTTTGCCTCGGTCAGCCTGGCCGCGCGCATCGAGGATGCCCGGCCGCGCGTGGTGGTCAGCGCCGACGCCGGCTCGCGCGCCGGCAAGGTGGTGCCCTACAAGCCGCTGCTGGACGAGGCCATCCGGCTCTCGTCGCACCAGCCCGGGAAGGTGCTGCTGGTGGACCGGCAACTGGCGCAAATGCCCCGTACCGAGGGCCGCGATGAGGACTACGCCGCCTGGCGCGAACGCGTGGCCGGCGTGCAGGTGCCGTGCGTGTGGCTGGAATCGAGCGAGCCGTCGTACGTGCTCTACACCTCCGGCACCACCGGCAAGCCCAAGGGCGTGCAGCGCGATACCGGCGGCTACGCGGTGGCGCTGGCCACCTCGATGGAATACATCTTCTGCGGCAAGCCCGGCGACACCATGTTCACCGCGTCGGACATCGGCTGGGTGGTGGGGCACAGCTATATCGTCTACGGCCCGCTGCTGGCCGGCATGGCCACGCTGATGTATGAAGGCACGCCGATCCGCCCCGACGGTGGCATCCTGTGGCGGCTGGTGGAGCAATACCAGGTCAACCTGATGTTCAGCGCGCCGACCGCGATCCGCGTGCTGAAGAAGCAGGACCCGGCCTGGCTGACGCGTTATGACCTGTCCAGCCTGCGCCTGCTGTTCCTGGCCGGCGAGCCGCTGGACGAGCCCACCGCGCGCTGGATCCAGGACGGCCTGGGCAAGCCCGTGGTCGACAACTACTGGCAGACCGAATCCGGCTGGCCGATCCTCGCGATCCAGCGCGGCATCGAGGCGCTGCCGCCCAAGCTGGGCTCGCCCGGCGTGCCCGCCTATGGCTATGACCTGAAGATCGTCGACGAGAACACCGGCGCTGAATGCCCGCCGGGGCAGAAGGGTGTGGTCGCCATCGACGGCCCGCTGCCGCCGGGATGCATGAGCACGGTCTGGGGCGACGACGACCGCTTCGTGCGCACCTACTGGCAGGCGGTGCCGAACCGGCTGTGCTATTCGACCTTCGACTGGGGCGTGCGCGACGCCGACGGCTACGTCTTTATCCTGGGCCGCACCGACGACGTGATCAACGTGGCCGGCCACCGGCTGGGCACCCGCGAGATCGAGGAAAGCCTGTCGTCCAACGCCGCCGTGGCCGAGGTGGCGGTGGTGGGCGTGCAGGACGCGCTCAAGGGGCAGGTGGCCATGGCCTTCTGCATCGCCCGCGATCCGGCGCGCACGGCCACGGCCGAAGCGCGGCTGGCATTGGAGGGCGAGCTGATGAAGACGGTGGAGCAGCAACTGGGTGCCGTGGCGCGGCCGGCGCGCGTATTCTTTGTCAATGCGCTGCCCAAGACGCGCTCCGGCAAGTTGCTGCGGCGCGCCATGCAGGCGGTGGCCGAAGGACGCGATCCGGGCGACCTGACCACGATCGAGGACCCGGGTGCGCTGGAACAGTTGCAGGCAGCGCTGAAAGGCTAGATGGCGGGCTGAGGGCGTGGGATGCGGGTGCCGTGCGGGGCACTCCGCATCCCGCCCTTGCCATCGGCCGTGATGCAGTCTAATATTTGAAGTATAAAATATTTAGACATCATCTAGATGGCGGTGTGATCCTGGGCAAAGGTGCCCGGCGCAGCCGGCAGGAGGCGACAGATGCGAGTGCTTTGTATTGGTGGTGGCCCGGCAGGCCTGTACTTCGGGCTGCTGATGAAGCTGCAGGATCCGGCCAACGAGGTCATCGTGGTCGAGCGCAACCGGCCCTACGACACCTTCGGCTGGGGCGTGGTGTTCTCTGACGCCACCATGGACAACCTGAAGCAAGCCGACCCGGTCAGCGCGGCCGAGATCAACGCGGCCTTCAACCACTGGGACGATATCGACATCCATATCGGCGGGCGCACCATCCGCTCCGGCGGCCATGGCTTTATCGGCATCGGCCGCAAGCGCCTGCTCAATATCCTGCAGGCACGCTGCGAGGCGCTGGGCGTGAAGCTGGTGTTCGAGATCGATGTGTCCGACGACCAGGCGCTGGCGATGCAATACCAGGCCGACCTGGTGATCGCCTCGGACGGCCTGAACAGCCGCATCCGCACCCGCTACGCCGACACCTTCCAGCCTGACATCGACACGCGCCAGTGCCGCTTTGTCTGGATGGGCACGCACAAGCTGTTCGACGCCTTCACCTTTGCCTTCGAGAAGACCGAGCACGGCTGGTTCCAGGCGCACGCCTACCGCTTTGACGACACCACCTCGACCTTTATCGTCGAGGCCCCGGAGTCGGTCTGGCGCGCCGCGGGCATCGAGCAGATGAGCCAGGAAGAGGGCGTGGCCTACTGCGAGCGCCTGTTCGCGCGCTACCTCGACGGCAACAAGCTGATCACCAATGCGGCGCACCTGCGCGGCTCGGCGATCTGGATCCGCTTCCCGCGCGTGATCTGCCGCCAATGGGTGCATTGGAACACCTTGCCCGACGGCCGCCGCGTGCCGGTGGTGCTGATGGGCGATGCCGCGCACACCGCGCACTTCTCGATCGGTTCGGGCACCAAGCTGGCGCTGGAAGATGCGATTGACCTGGCCGAGGAAATCCGTGGCAGGGGTCATGACGGCCTGCCCGATGCACTGTCGCGCTACGAAGCCACGCGCGGCGTCGAAGTGCTGAAGATCCAGAACGCGGCGCGCAACTCGACCGAATGGTTCGAGAACGTCGAGCGCTACGCGGGCAGCCTGCCGCCGGAGCAGTTCGCCTATTCCCTGCTGACCCGCTCGCAGCGCATCTCGCATGAGAACCTGCGCGTGCGCGATGCGGACTACGTGGCGCAGTTCGAGCACTGGCTGGCGCGGCAGGCCGGCGTGCAACCGGAAAGCCTGCAACTGCGCGAGCATCAGCCGCTGCCGCCGATGTTCACGCCGTTCCGCATGCGCGGCGTCACGCTGAAGAACCGCGTGGTGGTGTCGCCGATGGCGATGTACTCATGCACCGACGGCGTGCCCGGCGACTTCCACCTGGTCCACCTGGGTTCGCGCGCGCTGGGCGGCGCCGGCATGGTGGTGGCGGAGATGACCTGCGTGTCGCCCGATGCGCGCATCACGCCGGGATGCCCGGGTTTGTGGAACGACGCACAGCGCGATGCCTGGCGCCGCATCGTCGACTTCGTGCATGCCAACAGCGATGCGCGCATCGCCATGCAGATCGGCCACTCGGGCCGCAAGGGTTCGACCCAGCTCGGCTGGGAGGCAATGGACCATCCGCTGCCGGACGGCAACTGGCCGGTGATCTCGGCCTCGCCGCTGCCCTACCTGCCGGGCGAGTCGCAGACCCCGCGCGAGATGACGCGCGCAGACATGGACCGTGTGCGCGATGACTTCGTCGCCAGCGCGCGCCGCGCCGCCGAGGCCGGCTTCGACTGGCTGGAGCTACACTGCGCGCACGGCTACCTGCTGTCGAGCTTTATCTCGCCGCTGACCAATACGCGGGAAGATGAATACGGCGGTTCGCTGGCCGCGCGGCTGCGCTACCCGCTGGAGGTGTTTGCCGCGGTGCGTGAGGTGTGGCCGGAACACAAGCCGATGTCGGTGCGCATCTCGGCGCACGACTGGGTCGAAGGCGGCATCACCCCCGACGACGCGATCGAGATCGCACGCGCCTTCAAGGCCGCCGGCGCCGATATGATCGACTGCTCGTCGGGCCAGGTCAGCCCGGACCAGGCCCCGGTCTACGGCCGCATGTACCAGACCCCGTTTGCCGACCGCATCCGCAACGAAGCCGGCATCGCCACCATTGCCGTGGGCGCGATCTTCGAGGCCGACCACGTCGACTCGATCATCGCCGCGGGCCGTGCCGACCTGTGCGCGATCGCGCGGCCGCATCTGGCCAACCCGGCCTGGACGCTGCAGGAAGCGGCGCGCATCGGCTATCGCGATATCGCCTGGCCCAAGCAGTACCAGGCCGGCAAGCGGCAACTTGAAACCAACCTGGAACGCGCCGCGGCGCAGGAGAAGCAGGGATGACGCGCAGCACGGGTTCACTGTCAGGGCGCCACGCGCTGGTCACCGGCGGCGGGCGCGGCATCGGCGCGGCCATCGCGCGCCGGCTGCTGGCCGACGGCGCCAGCGTGACACTGCTGGGCCGCGATGCCGGCGCCTTGCAGGCGACCGTGCAAGCGCTGCGTGAGCTTGCTTCCGCAGGCGCCGTAGTCTCCTTTGTCACGGCCGATATTGCCGATGCCGACAGCGTGGCACGCGCCTTCGCCGCCGCCGCGGAACAGGCCGGCCCGGTGTCGATGCTGGTCAACAATGCCGGCCAGGCGCACAGCGCTCCGTTCCTGAAGACCGACGCCGCGCTGTGGCAGCGCATGCTGGACGTGAACCTGACCGGCACCTTCCTGTGCACGCAGGCGGCGCTGCCGGCGATGCTCGACGCGGGCTGGGGCCGTATCGTCAATGTGGCGAGCACGGCCGGCCTGATCGGCTATGGTTATGTCAGTGCCTATTGCGCGGCCAAGCATGGGGTGATCGGCCTGACGCGCGCGCTGGCGCTGGAAACCGCGGCCAAGGGCGTGACCGTCAACGCGGTCTGCCCGGGCTATACCGAAACCGACATCGTGCGCGACGCGGTGGCCAATATCGTCGGCAAGACCGGCCGCACTGAAGCCGAGGCCCGCGCTGAACTGGCCGCGCGCAATCCGCAGCGCCGCCTGGTGCAGCCCGAGGAAGTGGCCGACGCCGTGGCCTGGCTGTGCCAGCCGTCCGCCGCGGCGATCACCGGCCAGGCAATCCCGGTGGCCGGCGGCGAGGTGATGGCCGGCTGACAACGACAGCACAAGGACCTGAGAGAGAACCCATGACAGAGATCGCACTCGACATGCGCCACCACAAGCGCAGCTTTGCCGGCTACCAGCCGGAGCACTTCCTGTGGTCGGTGTCCGGCGACGGCAAGGTCGGCACCGTGACGCTGAACCGGCCGGAGCGCAAGAACCCGCTGACCTTCGATTCCTACGCCGAGCTGCGCGATCTGTTCCGCGGCCTGTGCTATGCCAGCGACATCAAGGCGGTGGTGGTGACGGGCGCGGGCGGCAACTACTGCTCGGGCGGCGACGTGCACGAGATCATCGGGCCTCTCACGCGCATGACCATGCCTGAGCTGCTCGACTTCACGCGCATGACCGGCGATCTGGTCAAGGCCATGCGCGCCTGCCCGCAGCCGGTGGTGAGCGCGGTCGACGGCATCTGCGCCGGCGCCGGCGCGATGATGGCGCTGGCCTCCGACATGCGCCTGGGCACGGCGCAGGCCAAGACCGCGTTCCTGTTCACGCGCGTCGGCCTGGCCGGCGCCGACATGGGCGCGTGCACGCTGCTGCCGCGCGTGATCGGGCAGGGGCGTGCCAGCGAGCTGCTCTACACCGGCCGCTCGATGAGCGCGGAAGAGGGCCTGCAGTGGGGCTTCTTCAATGCGCTGCATCCGTCCGAAGCGGTGCTGGCGCAGGCGCAGGCGCTGGCCGCGCAACTGGCCGCCGGCCCGACCTTTGCGCACGGCGTGACCAAGAAGCTGCTGCACCAGGAATGGAACATGGGGCTGGACGAGGCCATCGAGGCCGAGGCCGAAGCCCAGGCCATCTGCATGCAGACGCGCGACTTCCGCCGCGCCTACGAGGCCTTCGTCGCCAAGACCAAGCCGGTGTTCGAAGGGGACTGAAGCGCCATGTCCGACAAGACCTATCTCGACCTGCCGCTGTTCGACGACGCGCACCGCGCACTGGAGCGCGAACTGGACGCCTGGTGCGCGCAACACCTCCATGTCGACCACAGCGATACCGACGCCGCCTGCCGCGCGCTGGTGCGCCAGCTGGGCGAGGCCGGCTGGCTGCGCTACTGCGTGCCGGCCGCGCACGGCGGCGCGCTGCCGGCGCTGGATTCGCGCTCGCTGTGCCTGCTGCGCGAGACCCTGGCGCGCCATGACGGCCTGGCCGATTTTGCCTTTGCCATGCAGGGGCTGGGCTCGGGCGCGATCTCGCTGGCCGGCAGCGATGCGCTGCGCGCGCATTACCTGCCGCGCGTGGCCCGCGGCGAGGCGATTGCCGCGTTTGCGCTGTCCGAGCCGGAGGCCGGTTCCGATGTGGCCGCCATGCAGTGCAGCGCACGGCTGTCGGACGACGGCAGCCACTATGTGATCGATGGCGCCAAGACCTGGATTTCCAACGGCGGCATTGCCGACTTCTACTGCGTGTTCGTGCGCACCGGCGAGGCGCCGGGCGCGCGCGGCATCTCCGCCTTTGTGGTGGACGCCGATACGCCGGGCCTGACCATCGCCGAGCGCATCGACGTGATGGCGCCGCACCCGCTCGCCACGCTGCGTTTCGACAACTGCCGCGTGCCCGTGGGCAACCGGCTGGGCGAGGCGGGGCAGGGCTTCAAGGTGGCGATGATGACGCTCGACATCTTCCGTGCCTCGGTCGCGGCGGCGGCGCTGGGCTTTGGCCGCGCCGCGCTGGACGATGCACTGGCGCGCGCCTGCGCGCGCCCGATGTTCGGCGGCGTGCTGGCCGACCTGCAGCTGACGCAGGCCGCCATCGGCGACATGGCCACCGCGATCGACGCCGCGGCGCTGCTGACCTACCGCGCGGCCTGGCTGCGCGATGTCAAGGGCCAGCGCACCACGCGCGAGGCGGCCATGGCCAAGATGGTGGCGACCGAGAATGCGCAGCAGGTGATCGACCGTGCGGTGCAGATGTTCGGCGGCCTGGGCGTCAAGGTCGGCACGCGGGTGGAAAGCCTGTACCGCGAGATCCGCTCGCTGCGCATCTATGAAGGCGCCACCGAAGTGCAGAAGCTGATCATTGCGCGCGAGACGCTGGCCGGGCGCAAAGCCTGACGCGCCCGCGTGCCACCCACGAACTGCCGTACCGATACAGAGCAGACAGGAGACAAGCCATGGCGACCACAGCCCACCTCGATACCTTCGCGCGCGACCGCCTGCCGCCGCCCGATATGTGGCCGGTGTTCCGCTTCAATGCCGATACCGACTACCCGGAGCGGATGAATGCTGCGGTGGAACTGGTAGACCGCCATGTGCGCGAAGGCCGCGGCGAGCGCATCGCCATCCGCCATCGCCGGGACGGACAGATCGAGACGGTCACGTATGCGCAGCTGGCGGCGCTGGTGAACCGCGTCGCCCATGTGCTGGTCGAGGACATGCAGCTGGTGCCCGGCAATCGCGTGCTGCTGCGCGGGCCCAACAACCTGATGATGGCCGCCAGCTGGCTGGCCACGCTCAAGGCGGGCCTGGTCGCGGTGCCGACCATGCCGCTGCTGCGCGCCAAGGAACTGAAGCAGATCATCGACAAGGCCCAGGTCGGCGCCGCGCTGTGCGATGCGCGGCTGCGCGAGGAACTCGATGCCAACCTGCAGGCCGGCGGCGAATTCCATTGCCCGAGCCTGGCGCGCACGCTGTACTTCAACGGTGAAGGCGAGGGTTCGCTGGAGGCGGCGATGGCGGGCAAGCCGGATGCCTTCGAGGCCTGCGACACCGCCAGCGACGACGTCTGCCTGATCGCCTTTACCAGCGGCACCACCGGCCAGCCCAAGGGCACCATGCACTTCCATCGCGACGTGCTGGCCATGTGCGACCTGTTCCCGCGCCACGTGCTGCGCCCGCGGCCCGACGACGTGTTCTGCGGCACGCCGCCGATCGCGTTCACCTTCGGGCTGGGCGGCATGCTGTGTTTCCCGCTGCGCATCGGCGCCAGCGCCGTGCTGGCCGAGAAGCTGACGCCAGAGACGCTGCTCGGGCTGATCCAGGATTTCCGCGCCACCATTGTCTTTACCGCCCCGACCTTCTACCGGCAGATGGCAGCGCTGGCGCGGCGCTACGACCTGTCCAGCCTGAAGAAGAGCGTGTCGGCCGGCGAAGCCCTGCCGGACGCCACGCGCCAGAGCTGGAAGGCGGCCACCGGCATCGAGATGACCGACGGCATCGGCGGCACGGAGATGATGCATATCTTTATCTCCAGCGCCGGCGCCGAGGTCAGGCCGGGCGCGATCGGGCGCGTGGTGCCGGGCTATGTCGCGCAGATCGTCGACGAGAACATGCAGCCCCTGCCGCCGGGGCAGGTCGGCAAGCTCGCGGTGCAGGGGCCGACCGGCTGCCGCTACCTGGACGATCCACGCCAGTCCAACTATGTGAAGGCGGGCTGGAACCTGCCGGGCGATACCTTTTTCGTCGACGAGGACGGCTACTACTTCTACCAGGCGCGTTCGGACGACATGATCATCTCGGCCGGCTACAACATCGCCGGGCCGGAGGTGGAAAGCGCACTGATGCAGCACGAGGCAGTGGCCGAATGCGGTGTGGTCGGCGCGCCCGACGACGGGCGCGGCCAGGTGGTGATGGCCTATGTGGTGCTGCGCGAGGGCGTGGCGGCGGACGACGCTACCCGCACCGCGCTGCAGGACTACGTGAAGCGCCAGATCGCGCCCTACAAGTACCCGCGCCGCATTGTGTTCGTGCCGGCGCTGCCGCGCACCGAGACCGGCAAGCTGCAGCGCTTCCGGCTGCGGCAGATGGCGGAGCAGGGCAATGGCGGCGGCAATGGCGGCGTCAACCAGGCGGGGAAGCCATGAGCCCCGTGTTCCGCAGCACCGTCCTGGTGCGCTTCAAGCACTGCGACGCCGCGGGCATCGTGTTCTACCCGCGCTATTTCGAGATGCTCAACGACCTGATCGAAGACTGGTTCAGCGAGGCGCTGGGCTGGCCCTTCGATGCCATGCATGGCGAGGGCCGCGCCGGCGTGCCGACCGCCGAGCTGGAGTGCCGCTTCCTGGCTCCGAGCCGGCTGGGCGAGGTGCTGACGCGCGAGCTGCGCGTGCTGAAGCTGGGCCAGTCCAGCTTTACCCTCGCGATCCGCTTCGCCGGCCCGCATGACGATACCCGCATGGAAGTGACGCAGCGGCTGGTCTGCGTCGATACCGGCTCGATTGCTCCGCAGCCGTTGCCCGATGCCGTGCGCCAGGCCATGTCGTCCTACCTGGTCGCGACGGCCTGAATCCCCGAATTCCATCTACTCATACAGATACCAACAGGAAAACGCACCATGAACATCCTGCAGCCGCCCGACTGGGCGCCCCCGCGTGGCTACGCCAACGGCACCATGACCGAAATGCAGGTCGGCAGCCGCCTCCTCTTTGTCAGCGGCCAGATCGGCTGGACCGGCAAATGTGAATTCGAGACCGACGACTTCGGCCTGCAGGTGGCGCAGGCGCTGCGCAACGTGGTTGCCGTGCTGGCGGCCGGCGACGCGCTGCCCGAGCATATCGTGCGCATGACCTGGTATGTGAAGGACAAGGCGGAATATGTCGGCGCCTATGGGGCGATCGGCCAGCATTACCGGGCCATCATCGGCCGCCACTTTCCGGCGATGACGGCGGTCGAGGTCGCGGACCTGGTGGAGCCGCGCGCCAAGGTGGAAATCGAGGTCACGGCGGTCGTGCCGCCGCGGGCGTAACGTAGCAGGCACAGGGCTGGATGGTGGCCGGCGGCGTGGCGCAGCCGGCGCCTGCCGCGTGCAAGTCCTTGAAAACTTGAGAAATTGGGTTGCGCGGGATATAATTCGAAAGTTTCGCTTTCAGAACCCTTCACCCTAGCGCCTACCGCTTTCCACCTTCCGCCGCCCCCAGCCGCGCCGCCTTTGCTGTCCGCATTCAATGTGACGCAAGGAGCATGTCGCAACCGGATCCGACCGCATCGGCGCAATGCCGCTGCCGCCGTCACGGATCCAGCCTGGGAGGCACGAGGCGTCGATTGGTCGGTCACGGGGTGAGTCCAGCAGGAGCCTACCCGTGTTACCGTCTTTTCCGTCCGCCATTCTCGCGCTTGCAGACGGCACGGTCTTTCGTGGCTATTCCATTGGCGCTTCCGGCCATACCATCGGTGAAGTGGTGTTCAACACCGCCATCACCGGTTACCAGGAAATCCTCACCGACCCGAGTTACTCCCGGCAGATCGTCACGCTGACGTATCCGCATATCGGTAACTACGGGGTCAATCCTGAGGATGTCGAAGCCACGAAAGTCCATGCCGCCGGCCTGATCATCAAGGATCTGCCGATCCTGGCCTCGAACTTCCGCAAGGAGCACACCCTTGCCCACTACCTGAAGCAGGAAAAGGTGGTGGCCATCGCCGGCATCGATACGCGCAAGCTGACGCGTATCCTGCGCGAAAAGGGTGCCCAGAACGGCTGCATCCTGGCCGGCGAAGACAATGTCCAGAAGGCCATCGACCTGGCCCGCTCGTTCCCCGGCCTGGCCGGCATGGACCTGGCCAAGGTGGTCTCGGTCAAGGAACCGTACGAGTGGACCCAGTCCGAATGGAAGCTGGGCGAAGGCTACGGCAAGCAGGACAAGCCGCAATTCCACGTGGTCGCCTATGACTACGGCGTCAAGTACAACATCCTGCGCATGCTGGCCGAGCGCGGCTGCAAGGTCACGGTGCTGCCCGCGCAGGCGAGCGCCGCCGACGCGCTGGCGCTGAATCCGGACGGTGTGTTCCTGTCCAACGGCCCCGGCGACCCCGAGCCGTGCGACTACGCCATCGCCGCCACGCGCGAGTTCATCGAGCGCGGCATCCCGACCTTCGGCATCTGCCTGGGCCACCAGATCATGGCGCTGGCAGTTGGCGCCAAGACCCTGAAGATGAAGTTCGGCCACCACGGCGCCAACCACCCGGTCAAGGACCTGGACGATGGCCGCGTGGTGATCACGTCGCAGAACCACGGCTTCGCGGTCGATGCGGACACGCTGCCGTCGAACGTGCGCGTGACGCACAAGTCGCTGTTCGACGGTTCGCTGCAGGGTTTCGCGCTGACCGACAAGCCGGCTTTCTGCTTCCAGGGCCACCCGGAGGCGTCGCCCGGTCCGAACGACGTGGCTTACCTGTTCGACCGCTTCATCAAGCTGATGACGGACGCGCGCAAGTAAGCGGGCAAGAAGAACAGCGCAGACCTCAGGGACATCCCATGAACGCCTTCATGCATACCGCTTTCGGCATCACCGATTTCTGGACCTATGTGCTGGGCACGATCTTTATCGTGCTGCTGCCGGGGCCGAACTCGATGTATGTGCTGTCGGTGGCGGCGCAGCGCGGCGTGCGCGCCGGCTACAAGGGCGCGTGCGGGGTGTTCCTGGGCGACTTCGTGCTGATGGTGCTGTCGGCGGCGGGCGTGGCCTCGCTGCTCAAGGCCAGCCCGGCGCTGTTCTACGTGGTGAAGTACGTTGGCGCGGCCTACCTGGCGTGGATTGGTTTCAGCATGCTGCGCGGCGCGCTGCGCAACTGGGCCGCGCGCGGCGATGCCGCCGCCACCGCGCCGGTTAGCAAGGCCGACCAGTCCGACCCGTTCCGCAAGGCGTTGCTGATCAGCCTGCTGAACCCGAAGGCGATCCTGTTCTTCATCTCGTTCTTCATCCAGTTTGTCGACCCGGCCTTCGCTTACCCGGTGCTGTCGTTCTCCGTGCTGGGCCTGGTCGCCCAGTTCTGCAGCTTTGCCTACCTGACCACGATCATCTTCGTGGGCGCGAAGCTGGCCGACGCATTCCGGCGCCGCCGGCGCCTGTCGGCGGGCATGTCGAGCGGGGTGGGCGCGATGTTCATCGGCTTCGGCGCCAAGCTGGCGACGGCCACGATGAACTGAGCAAGACGATATTTTTGAATCCTGACGGATTCCCTGATTACCGGCGCGGTCCGCAGGCAAGGCGGGCCGGCCCATAAAGAGAGCGTGCAATGCCAAAACGCACAGACATCAAGAGCATCCTGATCATCGGCGCGGGCCCCATCATCATCGGCCAGGCGTGCGAGTTCGACTACTCCGGCGCCCAGGCCTGCAAGGCGCTGCGCGAGGAAGGCTTCAAGGTCATCCTGGTCAATTCGAACCCGGCGACCATCATGACCGACCCCAACACGGCCGATGTGACCTACATCGAGCCGATCACCTGGGAAGTGGTCGAGCGCATCATCGAGAAGGAACGCCCGGACGCGATCCTGCCGACCATGGGCGGCCAGACCGCGCTGAACTGCGCGCTGGACCTGCACCGTCACGGCGTGCTGGAGAAATACAAGGTCGAGCTGATCGGCGCCTCGCCGGAAGCCATCGACAAGGCCGAGGACCGCCAGAAGTTCAAGGACGCCATGACCAAGATCGGTCTGGGTTCGGCCAAGTCGGGCATCGCCCACTCGATGGACGAAGCCATGGCCGTGCAGTCGCGCATTGCCCAGGAAACCGGCACCGGCGGCTACCCGATCGTGATCCGCCCGTCGTTCACGCTGGGCGGCAGCGGCGGCGGCATCGCCTACAACCGCGAAGAATTCGAAGAGATCTGCAAGCGCGGCCTGGACCTGTCGCCGACGCGCGAGCTGCTGATCGAAGAATCGCTGCTGGGCTGGAAAGAGTATGAGATGGAAGTGGTTCGCGACAAGAAGGACAACTGCATCATCATCTGCTCGATCGAGAACCTGGACCCGATGGGCATCCACACCGGCGACTCGATCACCGTCGCTCCAGCCCAGACCCTGACCGACAAGGAATACCAGATCCTGCGCAACGCGTCGCTGGCCGTGCTGCGCGAGATCGGCGTCGACACCGGCGGCTCCAACGTGCAGTTCTCGATCAACCCGAAGGACGGTCGCATGATCGTCATCGAGATGAACCCGCGCGTGTCGCGTTCGTCGGCGCTGGCCTCCAAGGCCACCGGCTTCCCGATCGCCAAGGTCGCGGCCAAGCTGGCCGTGGGCTACACGCTGGACGAGCTGAAGAACGAGATCACCGGCGGCGCGACCCCGGCTTCGTTCGAGCCGTCGATCGACTACGTGGTCACCAAGGTGCCGCGTTTCGCGTTTGAGAAATTCCCGCAGGCCGACAGCCACCTGACCACCCAGATGAAGTCGGTGGGCGAGGTGATGGCGATGGGCCGCACCTTCCAGGAATCGTTCCAGAAGGCCCTGCGCGGCCTGGAAGTGGGCGTCGACGGCCTGGACGAAAAGTCGTCGGACCGTGACGAGGTCGTCGAGGAAATCGGCGAAGCCGGCCCCGACCGCATCTGGTACGTGGGCGACGCCTTCCGCCTGGGCATGTCGCTGGAAGAGGTCTATGCCGAGACCGACATCGACCCCTGGTTCCTGGCCCAGATCGAAGACATCATCAAGACCGAAGGCCTGGTCAAGACGCGCACGCTGGAAAGCCTGTCGACCGCCGAGCTGCGTTTCCTGAAGCAGAAGGGCTTCTCCGACCGCCGCCTGGCCAAGCTGCTGAAGACCGACGCCAAGGCCGTGCGCGAAGCGCGCATCGCCCAGAACGTGCGCCCGGTCTACAAGCGCGTGGACACCTGCGCGGCCGAGTTCGCCACCAACACCGCCTACATGTACTCGACCTACGAGGCCGAGCATGGCGAGTGCGAGGCGCAGCCGACCGACAAGAAGAAGATCATGGTGCTGGGCGGCGGCCCGAACCGGATCGGTCAGGGCATCGAGTTCGACTACTGCTGCGTGCACGCCGCGCTGGCGCTGCGCGAAGACGGGTACGAGACCATCATGGTCAACTGCAACCCGGAAACCGTGTCGACCGACTATGACACCTCGGACCGCCTGTACTTCGAGCCGCTGACGCTGGAGGACGTGCTGGAGATCGTCGCGCTCGAGAAGCCGGTCGGCGTGATCGTGCAGTACGGCGGCCAGACCCCGCTGAAGCTGGCGCTGGACCTGGAAGCCAACGGCGTGCCCATCATCGGCACCAGCCCCGACATGATCGACGCGGCCGAAGACCGCGAGCGCTTCCAGAAACTGCTGCAGGAGCTGGGCCTGCGCCAGCCGCCCAACCGCACCGCGCGTGCCGAGGACGAGGCGCTGCGCCTGGCCGAAGAGATCGGCTACCCGCTGGTGGTGCGCCCGTCGTACGTGCTGGGCGGCCGCGCCATGGAAATCGTGCATGAGCCGCGCGACCTCGAGCGCTACATGCGCGAGGCCGTCAAGGTCTCGAACGATTCCCCGGTGCTGCTGGACCGCTTCCTGAACGACGCCATCGAGTGCGACGTCGATGCCATCTCCGACGGCAAGCGCGTCTTCATCGGCGGCGTGATGGAGCACATCGAGCAGGCTGGCGTGCACTCGGGCGACTCCGCCTGCTCGCTGCCGCCGTACTCGCTGTCGGCCGAGACCGTGGCTGAACTGAAGCGCCAGACCGCCGCGATGGCCAAGGCGCTGAACGTGATCGGCCTGATGAACGTGCAGTTCGCGATCCAGCAGAACGACGGCGTCGATACCGTCTATGTGCTGGAAGTGAACCCGCGCGCCTCGCGTACTGTGCCGTACGTGTCCAAGGCCACCGGCTTGCAGCTGGCCAAGATCGCCGCGCGCTGCATGGCGGGCCAGTCGCTGGACGAGCAGGGCATCGGCGAAGAAGTCATCCCGCCGTACTACAGCGTCAAGGAAGCGGTGTTCCCGTTCAACAAGTTCCCGGGCGTCGATCCGGTCCTCGGACCTGAAATGCGCTCGACCGGCGAAGTGATGGGGGTGGGCAAGGCCTTCGGCGAGGCGCTGTTCAAGAGCCAGCTGGCCGCGGGTTCGCGCCTGCCGGAGAAGGGCACCGTGCTGATCACCGTGAAGGACAGCGACAAGCCGCGCGCCGTTGGCGTGGCTCGCATGCTGCACGACATGGGCTACCCGATCGTTGCCACCCGCGGCACCGCCTCGGCCATCGAGGCCGCCGGCATCCCGGTCAAGACCGTCAACAAGGTCAAGGACGGCCGTCCGCATATCGTGGACATGATCAAGAACGGCGAACTGGCGCTGGTGTTCACCACTGTGGACGAAACCCGCACCGCGATTGCCGATTCGCGCTCGATCCGGACCTCGGCGCTGGCTCACCGCATTCCTTACTACACCACCATCGCCGGCGCCCGCGCCGCGGTGGAGGGCCTGAAGCACATGCAGAGCCTGGAGGTCTACGACCTGCAGAGCCTGCACGCCTCGCTGGCCTGAAGCCCCGCAGGTAAGGCAAGCGGCACATTGCCACTGGCCGGGCGGGTTGTGCCCGGTCAAGTCCAGGAAGCCCGCCGGAGTTGCTGCCGGCGGGCTTCCTGGCCTAAACTACGTCAAATTCGCCGATCGATGCGGCGTGCCCGCATTCGGTCCTGTCTGAAAGCCGCGGTTGAGCGGAAGTGCCCTGGCAGCATTGGCCAGGGATGGCTCCAGCTCCGCTGCGGCTCATTTTTTTGTTGAACGAAGACATGAGCACCATTCCGATTACCAAGCGTGGCGCAGAGCTCCTGAAGGAGGAACTGCAGCGCCTGAAGGCTGTCGAGCGTCCGTCGGTGATCAATGCGATCTCGGAAGCCCGCGCACAGGGCGACCTGTCTGAAAACGCCGAATACGACGCCGCCAAGGAAAAGCAAGCCTTTATCGAAGGCCGCATCCTGGAAGTGGAGGCCAAGCTGTCGGCCGCGCAGATCATCGACCCGACCCAGCTGGACACCGACGGCCGCATCGTCTTTGGCGCGACTGTGGACCTGGAAGACCTGGAGTCCGGCAGTCCCGTCAGCTACCAGATCGTGGGCGATGACGAAGCCGACATCGACGTCGGCAAGATCTCGGTCAGCTCGCCCATCGCGCGTGCGCTGATCGGCAAGTTCGAAGGCGACGTCGCAACCGTGCTGGCCCCTGGCGGCGAGCGCGAGTACGAAGTCATTACCGTACGCTATATCTGACGCCGGCCCGGCCGGCAGGCTTGCACCTGGCCCGGCCCCCGGAAAGACCGGCACGTGTTCTCCAATTCCTATAACAATCTGCCGCCGCTGCCGCACCGCATCTTCCTGCTGCTGACGGTGGTGTGGGCGGGCAGCCTCTGGACCGTCGGCTACATGGTGGCGCCGACTTTGTTTTCGGTGCTGCCCAGCCGCGAGATGGCGGGCATGATCGCCGGGCACCTGTTCCATACCGAGGCCATCGTCGGGGTCACCATCGGCGTGCTGCAGCTGGTGCTGTGCAACGTGATGATCCGGCGCGGTGCCCACCGCTATCGCGGCCTGCGCTGGCTGGTGCTGGGCATGTTGTGCTGCGTGCTGGCGGGCTACTTCGGCACCCAGCCGTTCATGGCCGGCCTGAAGGAAAAGGCGCTGGCACTGGGTGTCGGCGTTTCGGAATCGCCTTACAAGGCGCAGTTCGGCATGCTGCACGGCGTGTCGAGCGCCTTCTACCTGCTGCAAAGCCTGCTGGCGCTGGTGCTGGTGTGGCGCGCTTCGGCGCCGCGTTCGGCCGGGGAGTGAGGCCGGCCGCCGGCACGGCCACGGGCGTGGCGTGCCGGCATCGGGCGTCGCCTGGCAGCGACCCCGTCATGCTTCAGCTGATCGTGCTCAGCCCAGCGCCTTCTTCTTCTGGCTGGTCGGGCGTGCGCGCGAACGCTTCACATTGCCGCCGGCGGTGACGCGCTCGTTGCCAAGCACCGTGACTTCCTTGCGGGTCGGACGGCGGTTCGGCGCGGCGCTGGGCTTCTTGACCGTCACCGTGCGCGGGGCCGCGCCGCCACGGCGGGCGGGGGTGTGGCGGCCCAGGTCTTCGGCCTGGTTTTCCTTCAGGCGCGCTTCGCCCGGACGCCAGACCACCAGCAGCTTGCCGATATGCTGGATCGGCGCGGCGCTGAGCTGGTCGCAGATTTCCTCGTAGATGGCGATGCGCGCGTCGCGATCGTCGCCGAACACGCGGATCTTGATCAGGTCGTGGGCGGCCAGGCTGCGGTCGATCTCGGCCAGTACGGCACGGGTCAGGCCTTCGGCGCCGACCATCACGACCGGGTTCAGGGCATGGGCACGGGAGCGCAGGTCAGAGCGCTGGGCAGGGACTAGTTGTAGAGCGGGCATAGGTTGGCGCTGATTATTAGGCGCTTGAAATAGTGATAGAGCGCGTGGGCGCTGGAAATCGGGCGCTGCAGCCCGCGCCGGTCGTGACACGGCGGGTCGGGCAAGGACAGGCTGCCGACGGCCGCCCGGGGGCGGCAAGCCGGCAGCTGATAAGGCGAGCCGGCGGTCGGTATGCGGATTGGCGCGTATTATCCGTCAATCCGGCACTGTCGGGCAGCAAAATCATCAAAACAGTAGGAAAACCTTCGCGGGCGGCATTGAGCGGCGGGCGGGGCAGGGAACAGGCTGGTAACTGGCATGGCAAAAAACAAGTTCAATCATTCGTGGCTGCACGACCACATCAACGATCCGTACGTGAAAATGGCCCAGCGCGAGGGCTATCGCGCCCGCGCGGCCTACAAGCTCAAGGAGATCGACGAGCAGGACAAGCTGATCCGCCCGGGGCAGGTGATCGTCGACCTGGGCGCGGCGCCGGGCAGCTGGAGCCAGTACGCCCGCAACAAGCTGGCGGACTCGCCCCGGGCCAAGGACGGCAGGATCGATGGCGCCGTGGTCGCGATCGACCTGCTGCCGATGGAACCGGTCGCCGACGTCACTTTCATCCAGGGGGACTTCCGCGAGGAATCGGTCTTCCGCGAACTGGAAAGTGTGGTGCTGGACGCCTCCGGCGGTAACAAGATTGACCTTGTTTTGTCGGACATGGCCCCCAATTTGTCCGGTGTGGCCTTCGCCGATGCAGCACGGATCGAGTACCTGTGCGACCTGGCGCTGGAATTTGCGCAGGCCCACCTTAAGCCGGAGGGGGCATTGCTGGTAAAGTGCTTCCACGGGAGCGGCTACAGCCAGATCGTGGAGAAGTTCAAACGGCATTTCAAAGTGGTTGCGAAACGCAAGCCCAAGGCGTCTCGCGACAAGTCTTCCGAAACCTTTATCCTTGGGCGCTACCTCAAGGCAGTGGATTGACCGGTCTCGATACAAGCCAGGGCGAAAAAAGAAGCGTGGAAAGTGCCCCACCCGGTGCTATCGGCATCATAGTTTCTCTGTTTCCCCCCGAGGGCGGGCGCTGCATTACAATGCAGCTATCCGTTGGCAAGGCAATTGCAAAGGAGTTCGGCCTTGAATAACAACCTGTTTCAAAAGGCGGCAATCTGGCTCGTGATCGCGCTGGTGTTGTTTACCGTCTTCAAGCAGTTCGACAAGCCCCGTGCGCAGGACAGCGTCACCTATTCGCAGTTCATGGATGACGCCAAGAATGGCAAGGTGTCGCGTGTCGACGTGCAGGGCCGCAACCTGGTGGTCTCGCCTAAGGAAGGCGCCAAGTACACCATCATCTCGCCGGGCGACATCTGGATGGTTGGCGACCTGATGAAGTACGGCGTCCAGGTGACCGGCAAGGCGGACGACGAACCCAACGTGCTGGTCCAGGCCCTGTATTACCTCGGGCCGACCCTGCTGATCATCGTGTTCTGGTTCTACATGATGCGCCAGATGCAGGGGGGCGGCAAAGGCGGCGCTTTCTCATTCGGCAAATCGCGTGCGCGCCTGATCGACGAGAACCAGAACGCCGTCACGTTCCAGGACGTGGCCGGCTGCGACGAGTCCAAGGAAGAAGTGGTCGAGCTGGTCGACTTCCTGAAGGACCCGCAGAAGTTCCAGAAGCTGGGCGGGCGCATCCCGCGCGGCGTGCTGCTGGTCGGCCCTCCGGGTACCGGCAAGACGCTGCTGGCGCGCGCCATTGCCGGCGAGGCCAAGGTACCGTTCTTCAGCATCTCGGGTTCCGACTTTGTGGAAATGTTCGTCGGCGTGGGTGCGGCCCGCGTGCGCGACATGTTCGAGAACGCCAAGAAGCAGGCACCCTGCATCGTGTTCATCGATGAAATCGACGCGGTTGGCCGCCATCGTGGCGCCGGCATGGGCGGCGGCAACGACGAGCGCGAGCAGACCCTGAACCAGATGCTGGTCGAGATGGACGGCTTCGAGGCCAACTCGGGCGTGATCGTGATCGCCGCGACCAACCGTGCCGACGTGCTGGACAAGGCGCTGCTGCGTCCGGGCCGTTTCGACCGCCAGGTCTACGTGGGCCTGCCGGACATCCGCGGCCGCGAGCAGATCCTGAAGGTCCATATGCGCAAGGTGCCGATCGGCAACGATGTCGACGCCTCGATCATCGCGCGCGGCACCCCGGGCTTCTCGGGCGCGGACCTGGCCAACCTGGTCAACGAAGCCGCACTGTTTGCCGCCCGCCGGAGCAAGCGCGTGGTCGATATGCAGGACTTCGAAGATGCCAAGGACAAGATCTATATGGGTCCGGAGCGCAAGTCGACGGTCATGCGCGAAGAAGAGCGCCGGGCCACGGCTTACCACGAGTCGGGCCATGCGGTGGTGGCCAAGCTGCTGCCCAAGGCCGATCCGGTGCACAAGGTCACCATCATGCCGCGTGGCTGGGCGCTGGGCGTGACCTGGCAGCTGCCGGAGCATGACAAGTATTCGAAGTACAAGGACAGCATGCTGGAAGAGGTTGCCATCCTCTTCGGCGGCCGCGCGGCGGAAGAGGTCTTCCTCAACGCCATGAGCACCGGTGCTTCCAACGACTTCGAGCGCGCCACCAAGCTTGCCCGCGACATGGTGACCCGCTTCGGTATGAGCGATTCGCTGGGTGCCATGGTCTACGTGGATACCGAGCAGGATGGCATGTTCGGCAAGCTGTCGTCGAAGACCGTGTCGGAAGCCACGCAGCAGAAGGTCGACGCCGAGATCCGCCGCATCATCGACGAGCAATACGCGCTGGCCAAGCGCCTGCTCGAAGAGAACCGCGACAAGGTCGAAGCCATGACCAACGCGCTGATGGAATGGGAAACCATCGATGCCGACCAGGTCAACGACATCATGGCCGGCAAGCCGCCGCGTCCGCCGCGCAGCGCGTCGGGCCCGAACGGCGGCGGCAGCACGCCTCCGGGCGGCTCGCCGGTGGCGCCGCCGACCAACGCGCCCGCCACGGCCTGATCCTGGTTCGTTCACAGACGACGCCGTAGTGATGGCTGTGTAGTGCCTGTCCCTGAAGCCGGTGCCTGGTGCACCGGCTTTTCCTTTTGCGCGGCATCCGCGGCGCCCGGATTGAATCAAGCATTCCTACCTTGCAGCAGACTTCTCAGACCCGGTATTTCCAGTGCGGCCGTTTTCGCTTTGCCCTGGACCAGCGCCCGCTGGTGATGGGTATCCTCAACGTCACGCCCGATTCTTTCTCCGATGGCGGCCAGCATGCCAGCCGGAACGCGGCGCTGCGCCATGCCGGGCAGATGATCGCCGAGGGTGTGGACATCATCGACATCGGCGGGGAATCGAGCCGGCCCGGTTCGGCGGCGCTGCCGCTGGAAGACGAACTGGCGCGCGTGATCCCGGTGGTGGAAGCGCTGCGCGACTGCGGCAAGCCGCTCTCGGTCGATACCTACAAGCCCGAGGTCATGCGCGCCGCGCTTGCGGCCGGAGCCGATCTCATCAACGATATCTGGGGTTTCCGTATGCCGGGCGCGGTCGAGGCCGTGGCGGCGGGGCAGGCGGGCCTGTGCGTGATGCATATGCAGCGCGATCCGCAGACCATGCAGGAAGACCCGCACTACGATGACGTGGTCGCCGAGGTGGCCGGGTTCCTTGCCGAGCGCATTGCCGTGCTGCGCGCTGCCGGCATCGACGATGCGCGCATCTCCCTCGATCCGGGGTTTGGCTTCGGCAAGACACCCGATCATAATTTGCGCCTGCTCGGCCAACTGCCGCGGCTGGCACTTGAGGGCCTGCCGGTGCTGGCGGGCATCTCGCGCAAGTCCACGCTGGGCGCGGTCCTCGGTGGCCGGCCGCCGCAGCAGCGTGTTGCGGCCAGCATTGCCGCCGCGGTGTGTGCGCTGGAGCGCGGAGCATTTATCGTGCGCGTGCATGATGTGGAGCAGACGGTGGATGCCGTGAAGACCTGGTGGGCGGTGCGCAACGAGTCCGTTGGCGCGGCCTGAATCAGCCGCGGCCACCGCAGACAGATCAACGACCAGAGTAAAGAAAGGGAATCAGCGAATGACACGCAAGTATTTCGGGACAGATGGCGTGCGGGGCAGGGTCGGCGAGGCGCCGATCACGCCGGACTTCGTGATGCGCCTGGGCCATGCGGCCGGCAAGGTGCTGGCCCACGGCGCCAAGACCGGGCAAGGCAAGCCGACCGTGCTGATTGGCAAGGACACGCGCATTTCCGGCTATATGCTGGAAGCGGCGCTGGAAGCCGGCTTTACCTCGGCCGGCGTGCACGTGCTGCTGACCGGCCCGCTGCCGACGCCGGGCATCGCCTACCTGACGCGGGCGCTGCGCCTGTCCGCGGGCGTGGTGATCTCGGCCAGCCACAATCCCTACTACGACAACGGCATCAAGTTCTTTTCGGCCGACGGCGACAAGCTGCCGGATGCGGTCGAGGCGGAGATCGAGGCTGCCATCGAAGAGCCGATGGTGTGCGCGCCGTCCGATGACCTGGGCCGCGCGCGCCGCATCAACGATGCCCCCGGCCGATATATCGAGTTCTGCAAGAGTACCTTCCCGCATGAGCAGGACCTGTACGGCCTGAAGCTGGTGGTCGACTGCGCCCATGGCGCGGCCTACCACATCGCGCCGCACGTGTTCCATGAGTTGGGCGCCGACGTGGTTTCGATCGGCAACCAGCCGGACGGCCGCAATATCAACGACGGCTACGGCGCCACGGCGCCGGGCAAGCTGGTTGAGGCGGTCAAGGCACATGGAGCCGACCTGGGCCTGGCCTTTGACGGCGACGCCGACCGCTTGCAGGTGGTGGATGCCGACGGCCGTCTCTACAACGGCGACGAATTGCTGTATCTGATCGTGCGCGACCGCCAGGCCGCTGGGCAGGCGGTGCCGGGTGCCGTGGGCACGCTGATGACCAATATGGCGGTGGAGCTGGCGCTCAAGCGCCAGGGCGTGGAATTCGTGCGCGCCAAGGTAGGCGACCGCTATGTGCTGGAAGAGTTGAACAAGCGCAGCTGGACCCTTGGCGGCGAGGGCTCCGGCCACCTGCTGTGCCTGGACCGCCACAGCACCGGCGACGGCATCGTGTCGGCGCTGCAGGTGCTGGCCGCGCTGCGCCGCAGCGGCAAGACGCTGGCGCAGTTGCTCGAGGGCGTAAGGCTGTTCCCGCAGACGCTCATCAACGTGCGCGTGCAGAAAGGCTTCGACTGGCAGTCGCATGCCGGCCTGCAGGCCGCGCGCGCGGCGGTCGAGCCTGAACTGGAGGGGCGCGGCCGGGTGCTGATCCGTGCCTCCGGCACCGAACCGGTGGTGCGCGTGATGGTCGAGGCCGAGCAGGCCGAAATGGCCGAGCGCGCGGCCAGGCGGCTGGCCGATGCCTTGAGCGCCTGATACGCCGCCCCCTGACCAGAAACGCCGGGCCAGTCCCGGCGTTTTTTTATTCCATAACGCAATTAACCGCCGTCATATTGCGTCACCATGACTGCCGGATGGTAGCGGCGATCCCTTGCTGGAGGCCGGTTCCAAGAAGATTTAAAGATGTCACGGAATTGTCATACAGGGAGCATAGAGTTCGTCTTGTCAAAAATTTGTCATTCCCAACCAATGTTCTCTGGAGGACATATGAAGCTGGTCAAGACTGCCGTGGCAGGCATCGTTTCGATGGTGGTGGCGGGCACTGCGTTCGCGGCGGAAATTACCGGTGCAGGCGCTTCTTTCCCCGCGCCCGTGTATTCCAAGTGGGCCGACGCATACCAAAAAGCAACGGGTAACAAGGTCAACTATCAATCCATCGGTTCGTCGGGCGGGATCAAGCAGATCGGCGCCAAGACGGTCGATTTCGGTGCCTCGGACGCGCCGCTGAAGGACGAGGACCTGAACAAGCAGGGCCTGGTCCAGTTCCCGACCGTGATCGGCGGCGTGGTGCCGGTGATCAACCTGCAGGGCGTGAAGCCGGGCGAACTGACCATCACGGGCGAAGTGCTGGCCAACATCTACCTGGGCAAGATCAAGAAGTGGGATGACCCCGCGATCAAGGCGCTGAACCCGCAGGCCAAGCTGCCGAGCCAGGACATCCTGCCGGTGCGCCGCGCCGACGGTTCGGGCACGACCTTCATCTTCACCAACTACCTGTCCAAGGTCAGCCCGGACTGGAAGAGCGCGGTGGGCGAGGGCACCACGGTCAACTGGCCGGGCGGCGGCACCGGCGGCAAGGGCAACGAGGGCGTCGCCGCCTTCGTGCAGCGCCTGAACGGTGCGATCGGCTACGTCGAGTACGCCTACGCCAAGCAGAATAAGATGACCCACGTGAACATGAAGAACGCGTCGGGTGCCGTGGTCAAGCCGGGCGACGATGCCTTCAAGGCTGCCGCCGCCGGTGCGGACTGGAGCAAGACCTACTACCAGATCCTGACCAACCAGCCGGGCAAGGAAGCCTGGCCGATCGCCGGCGCCACCTTCATCCTGGTCCACAAGAACCAGGAAAAGGCCGCGCAGGGTGCCGAAGTGCTGAAGTTCTTCGACTGGGCCTACAAGAGCGGCGCCAACATGGCTGCCGACCTCGACTACGTGCCGCTGCCGGAAAACGTTGTGAACCAGATCCGTTCGACCTGGAAGACCAGCGTCAAGGACGCCTCGGGCAAGGCGCTGTACTGATCCTGACGGCATCGCCGGCCCCGCGCGAGTGCGGGGCCGGTGGCCGGGCTGCCCGAAACTGGCCCGGACACCGGGCTCCCGCCCAGGCGGGAGCGGCGATCCACCCTGAATTCCCGACATGGCGACTACCCCCTCCGAGATCCGCAACGTCCAGCCCCCGAGCCGCATGGGCGACATCCTGTTCGGCGGCCTGACGCGGGGCGCCGCGATCGTGACCCTGCTGCTGCTGGGCGGCATCATCGTCTCGCTCGCGATCAGCGCCTGGCCGTCGATCCAGACCTTCGGCGCGCGCTTCCTGTGGACCGCGGAGTGGGATCCTCCCGCCGATGTCTATGGCGCGCTGGTGCCCATCTACGGCACCATCGTGACCTCGCTGATCGCGCTGATCATCGCGGTGCCGGTGAGCTTCGGCATCGCGCTGTTCCTGACCGAGCTGTCGCCGGCCTGGCTGCGCCGCCCGCTGGGCACCGCCATCGAACTGCTCGCCGCGGTGCCGTCGATCGTCTACGGCATGTGGGGCCTGCTCGTGTTCGCGCCGATCTTCGGCGAGTATTTCCAGAAGCCCCTGGCCGCCACGGTGGGCCAGCTGCCGGTGGTCGGCAAGCTGTTCCAGGGCGCGCCGCTGGGCATCGGCTTGCTGTGCGCGGGCGTGATCCTGGCGATCATGATCATCCCGTACATCGCTTCGGTGATGCGCGACGTGTTTGAAGTCACCCCGGTGCTGCTCAAGGAATCCGCCTACGGCGTGGGCTGCACCACCTGGGAAGTGATGTGGAACGTGGTGCTGCCCTATACCCGCGCGGGTGTCATCGGCGGCGTGATGCTGGGCCTGGGCCGCGCGCTGGGCGAGACCATGGCCGTCACCTTCGTGATCGGCAACACCAACCTGCTGGACAGCGCCTCGCTGTTCTCGCCGGGCAACAGCATCACCTCGGCGCTCGCCAACGAATTCGCCGAAGCCGGCGCCGGCCTGCACACCGCCGCGCTGATGGAACTGGGCCTGATCCTGTTCTTCATTACCTTTGTGGTGCTGGCGCTGTCCAAGCTGCTGCTGCTGCGACTGGCAAAGAATGAGGGAACCAAATGAGCGCGAGTCAAGCCGTGTCTACCGTATCGATCCCGGCGGTCCGCCCCGACGCGGATGCCATCCGCACCCGGCTGCAGGCGCGCCGCCGCCGCACCAACCTGTATGCACTGACCGCCTCGCTGGTGGCGATGGGCTTCGGCCTGTTCTGGCTGGCGTGGATCCTGTGGACTACCGTCACGCTGGGCGTGGGCGGCCTGTCGCTGGACCTGTTCACGCAGATGACCCCGGCGCCGAATACCGCCGGCGGCGGCCTGGCCAACGCCATCTTCGGCAGCTTCGTGATGGTCGGCATGGCCACGCTGTTTGGCACGCCGCTGGGCATCCTGGCCGGCATCTACCTGGCCGAGTACGGCAAGAGCTCGCCGCTGGCCAGCTTTATCCGCTTTATCAACGACATCCTGCTGTCGGCGCCGTCGATCGTGATCGGGCTCTTTGTCTACGCGCTGGTGGTGACCCGCATGGGCCACTTCTCGGGCTGGGCCGGGATCTGCGCGTTGGCGCTGCTGCAGGTGCCGATCGTGGTGCGCACCACCGAGAACATGCTGAACCTGGTGCCCAACGCGCTGCGCGAGGCGGCCTTCGCACTCGGCACTCCCAAGTGGAAGATGGTGCTGTCGATCACGGTGAAGTCATCCTACGCCGGCATTGTGACCGGGGTGTTGCTGGCCGTCGCCCGTATCGCCGGCGAGACCGCGCCGCTGCTGTTCACCGCGCTGTCCAACCAGTTCTGGACCAGCGACCTGAACAAGCCGATGGCCAACCTGCCGGTGACGATCTTCCGCTTTGCCATGAGCCCGTTCACCGAATGGCAGCAACTGGCCTGGGCGGGTGTGTTCCTGATTACGATTGGCGTGCTGGCCCTGAATATCCTGGCGCGCATCCTGTTCAAGAAATAAGCGGCGCGGCCGGTAATCCGTCCCGCCCTAAAGACTGCAAGCGAGAAACGCAATGACCTCCACCGTCATCGACATTCCCGATTCGGTACGCGCCAAGATCGACGTGCGCAATCTGAACTTCTACTACAGCCAGTTCCATGCGCTGAAAGACATCAACATGTCGATCCCGGACCGCAAGGTCACGGCCTTTATCGGGCCGTCGGGCTGCGGCAAGTCGACGCTGCTGCGCACCTTCAACAAGATGTATGCGCTGTACCCCGAGCAGCGCGCCGAGGGTGAGATCAACATGGACGGCGAAAACCTGCTGACCGCGCGCCAGGACATCGCGCTGCTGCGCGCCAAGGTCGGCATGGTGTTCCAGAAGCCGACGCCGTTCCCGATGTCGATCTACGACAACATCGCCTTCGGCGTGCGCCTGTTCGAGAAGCTGTCGCGCTCGGAGATGGACGACCGCGTGGAATGGGCGCTGACCAAGGCGGCGCTGTGGAACGAGGCCAAGGACAAGCTGCACCAGTCCGGCTACGGCCTGTCCGGCGGCCAGCAGCAGCGCCTGTGCATCGCGCGCGGCATTGCCATCCGCCCGGAAGTGCTGCTGCTGGACGAGCCATGCTCGGCGCTTGACCCGATCTCCACCGGCCGCATCGAAGAGCTGATCGCGGAACTGAAGGATGAGTACACCGTGGTGATCGTTACCCACAACATGCAGCAGGCGGCGCGCTGCTCGGACTACACCGCCTACATGTACCTGGGCGAGCTGATCGAGTTCGGCGAGACCGAGAAGATCTTCATCAAGCCGCACCGCAAGGAAACGGAAGACTACATTACAGGCCGGTTCGGCTGATCGTTACCGCAGGGCGTAGCATATCCATAAGCGGCCAGGAGAATCCCATGCCAGACAAGCACCTGTCGACCCAGTTCGACGCCGACCTCAACGCGATCAACACCAAGCTGCTGCAGATGGGCGGCCTGGTCGAGTCGCAGATCGAGCTCGCCATGCGCGCGCTGGCCGACTTCGATGGCGAGACCGCCGACCAGGTCATCGCCCGGGAGATCCAGCTCAACGCGCTGGAAGTCGAGATCGATGCCGACTGCGGCAACATCATTGCCCGGCGCCAGCCGACCGCGCGCGACCTGCGCCTGGTGATGGCCATCTCCAAGACCATCACCAACCTGGAGCGCGCCGGCGACGAAGCCGAGAAGATCGCCAAGCGCACCAAGCACATCATGGAAGACGCGTCGGCGCACAGCATCAACTACGCCGAGGTCAAACTCTCGGGCGAGATGGCGATCTCGCTGCTGCGCCAGGCGCTGGACGCCTTTGCGCGCCTGGACACCGTGGCGGCGGCGCGCATCGTCAAGGACGACAAGGCCATCGACGAGGAATTCCGCGGCTTCGTGCGCAAGCTGATCACGTACATGATGGAAGACCCGCGTACGATCTCGGTCGCGCTGGATTTCCTGTTCATCGCCAAGGCCGTCGAGCGCATCGGCGATCACGCCAAGAACATCGCGGAATTTATCATTTACATTGTCAAGGGGACGGACGTCCGCCATGTCTCGCGCGAGGACATGGAGCGCGAAGCGCTGAGCTGAACTCAGCCGCCCACGGAGAACAATTACATGCCAAGCAGTATTCTCGTTGTCGAAGACGAACCGGCGATCGCCGAACTGATCGCCGTGAACCTGCAGCACGCGGGGCACTATCCGATCCGGGCCTATAACGCCGAGCAGGCGCTGTCGCTGATGAGCGATGTGCTGCCCGACCTGGTGCTGCTCGACTGGATGCTCCCGGGCAAGTCGGGCGCGAACTTCGCCAAGGAGTTGCGGGCCAACGACCGCACCCGCCAGATCCCCATCATCATGCTGACCGCCCGCGGCGAGGAGCAGGACAAGGTGATGGGGCTTGAGGCCGGCGCCGACGACTACGTCACCAAGCCGTTCTCGCCCAAGGAACTGCTGGCGCGGATCAAGGCGGTGCTGCGCCGCCGTGCGCCGCAGCTGACCGACGATGTGGTGGCCATCAACGGCCTGCGCCTGGACCCGGCCACGCACCGCGTCACCGGCCAGGACGAGAGCGGCGCGATCAAGCTGGAGCTGGGTCCGACCGAGTTCCGCCTGCTGCACTTCCTGATGACGCATCCGGAACGCGTGCACAGCCGCTCGCAACTGCTCGACCAGGTCTGGGGCGACCATGTCTTTGTCGAGGAGCGTACCGTCGACGTCCATATCAAGCGCCTGCGCGCCGCGCTCACCCCCGGCGGCTACAGCAATATGATCGAAACCGTGCGCGGCAGTGGCTACCGCCTGGCGCGCACGCCCGGCGCCTGACGCGCCGGACACGGGAGGGCGGCTTGACGTGCTGCCCTGCCAGAGCCCACGCTGCTGGCAGGGCGCGGGGAATTCGTGGCACACTCCGTCGCAACCCTGCAGCCTTCCCTGGCTGCGAGCCTGAACCCTGCGCATGAATGTCATCTGGGCCCGTTCCGTGGCCATCCTGATCAGCCTGCTGGTGCTGTCCGCCGGTGTTTACCTGGCCGTGGGCCCGGTGCCGGCGCTGGCGCTGGCATGCGTATCGCTGCTCGGGCTGCTGTTCTACTACCTGTACCAGATCAACCGCCTGTGGAAGGTGCTCGATGCGCCGGTCTACGGCGAGATCCCCAGTGCACTCGGACTTTGGGGCGAGGTGTATTACCGGCTGCACCGGCTGGTCAAGCGCTGGCGCACCCAGGTGCTGCAGGTCGAGCAGCAGCACACGCGCTTTATCCAGGCCATCCAGGCTTCGCCCAACGGCGTGCTGATGCTGGACGACGCCGACCAGATCGAGTGGTGCAACGACGTGGCCGAGCAGCACTTCGGCCTGAACGCGCGGCGCGACGTGCGCCAGCGCATCACCCACCTGATCCGCCGGCCCGAGTTCGTCCACTACCTGACCCGGCAGCGTTTTGACGATCCGCTGGTGATGCGCGACATGGGCGAACACAAGCACAGCGTGATCGCGGTGCAGATCCTGCCCTATGGCGACAACCGCAAGCTGGTGATCACGCAGGACATCACCAAGCTCGAAAACACCGAGGCGATGCGGCGCGACTTCGTTGCCAACGTGTCGCACGAACTGAAGACGCCGCTGACGGTGCTGACCGGCTTCCTGGAGACCGTGCGCGACCTGCCGGTATCGGAAGACGACCGGCGCCGCTACATCGACATGATGCTGGCGCAGTCGGTGCGCATGCAGAGCATCGTCGAAGACCTGCTGGCGCTGGCCAAGCTGGAAAGCGATGCGCAGCCGCCCGGCAATGACATCGTGCCGATCCGTGCCATGGTGGCGCACCTGACCCACGACGCCGAGGCGCTGTCGCAGGGACGGCACCAGGTCTCGGCCGAGATCGACCCGACCGTCGGCATGCGCGGCGCAGAGACCGAGTTGCTGTCGGCGCTGGGCAACCTGGTGTCGAACGCCGTGCGCTACACGCCGGACGGCGGGCGCATCACCATCAAGCTGGCCTGGGAAGAGGGTCATGCCGTGTTCTCGGTGGCCGATACCGGCCTGGGCATCGCTCCCGAGCATATTCCCCGGCTGACCGAGCGCTTCTACCGCGTGGACCGCAGCCGCTCGCGCGACACCGGCGGCACCGGGCTGGGGCTGGCCATCGTCAAGCACGTGCTGTCACGCCACCATGCGGACCTGCGCGTGACCAGCGAAGAGGGCCGGGGCAGCGTGTTCCGCGTGATCTTCCCGCTTGAACGCAGCCTGCGTTCGGCCGTGGAGGGCGCGGACATGCCAGCGCCAGGCAGCGGCCCGACCGCGCCGCCGCAGTCGCCGGACACCTCGCGGCGCGCCGCCTGAGCCGGAAAGGAAAACCCCGCCGCGGCGGGGTTTTGCATGTTATGCCTCAGGGAAGCCTCCTCGGCTCCTGGCGCAAGGTGGGCAACAGAAGCCCGCTCAGGGCATCCCCCCAAA
This sequence comes from Cupriavidus sp. CPT47-8839-RL05A, assembly GCF_058792255.1. Lineage (NCBI taxonomy): Bacteria > Pseudomonadati > Pseudomonadota > Betaproteobacteria > Burkholderiales > Burkholderiaceae > Cupriavidus > Cupriavidus sp. CPT47-8839-RL05A. Next base: position 74,625 of record NZ_JBYTEG010000021.1, read on the forward strand.
CATCACCAGCATATCGTTCTGGCTCACATGTGGACGCTTCGAGCGCGTCTGCTTGCGTGCATAGTTGCCGTCCGGCTGCATGATCCACGCCGAGGCGTTGTCGCGCAGGTGCACCTGCAGGCTTTCCTTGATGACGCGTGCCTTCAGCGCCTTGTCCAGCACCGGGAAGGCAACTTCCACGCGGCGGAACAGGTTGCGGTCCATCCAGTCGGCGCTGGACAGGTACAGCACCTCTTCGCCGCCGGCGTGGAAGTAGTAGACCCGGTGGTGTTCCAGGAAGCGGCCGATGATCGAGCGCACCGAGATGTTCTCGGACATGCCCGGGACGCCCGGCATCAGCGCGCACACGCCGCGCACGATCAGGTCGATCTTCACCCCCGCGCGCGAGGCCTTGTACAGCTCGTCGATGATCGATGGCTCCAGCAGCGCGTTCATCTTGGCGATGATGCGCGCGGGCTTGCCGGCGCGCGCGTTGCGGGCCTCGGCGCGGATATGGTCGACCAGGTTGCTCTGCATGGTGAAGGGCGACTGCCACAGGTGGTTCAGCCGGATGGTGCCGGCGGTGCCGGTCAGCAGCTGGAACACGTGGTGCACGTCTTCGCAGATCTCCTCGTTGGCCGTCAGCAGGCCGAAGTCGGTGTAGAGGCGGGCGGTGCGCGGATGGTAGTTGCCGGTGCCGAGGTGGGCGTAGCGCCGCAGCTTGACCTGCTTGGCCTTGGGGCCGGTGGGCTCGCGCCGCACGATCAGCAGCATCTTGGCGTGGCACTTGTGGCCGACCACGCCGTAGATCACGTGTGCGCCCGCGGATTCCAGGCGCTCGGCCCAGTTGATGTTGGTTTCCTCGTCAAAGCGCGCCAGCAGCTCCACCACCACGGTCACTTCCTTGCCGTTGCGCGCGGCGGTCATCAGCGCTTCCATCACCAGCGACTCATTGCCGGTGCGATAGACGGTCTGCTTGATCGCGACCACGTTGGGGTCGGCCGCGGCCAGCTGCAGCAGGTCGAGCACGGAACTGAAGCTCTCGTACGGGTGGTGCAGCAGCACGTCCTGCTGTCGCATCACGTCGAACATCGACGCGCCGGCGGAGAAGGCCTTGACCGGGGCGGGCACATACGGCGCAAACTTCAGCGCGGGCCGGTCCACCATGTCGGGGATCTGCATCAGCCGCACCAGGTTCACCGGGCCGGAAACACGATACAGGTCCTGCTCGGCGAGGCCCGATTCCAGCAGCAGCCGGCGCGCCAGCGGTGCCGGCGTGTCCGACGAGACTTCCAGGCGCACGGTATCGCCGAAATGGCGCGTGGGCAGCTCGCCCTGCAGCGCCTCGCGCAGGTCGGTGATCTCGTCTTCCGAGACGAACAGGTCGGAGTTGCGCGTGACGCGGAACTGGTAGCAGCCGTGCACGGCAATCGCCGGGAACAGCTCATGCACGAAGCCCTGCATGAACGACGACAGCATCACGAAGCCATACGGGTAGCCCGACAGCTTCTCCGGCATCTTCACCACGCGCGGCAGCGCGCGCGGCGCCTGCACGATGGCCAGGTCGGCCTCGCGGCCGAAGGCGTCCTTGCCGGACAATTCCACCACGAAGTTCAGGCTCTTGTTGAGCACGCGGGGAAAGGGGTGGGCGGGATCCAGTGCAATCGGGGTCAGCACCGGCCCCAGTTCGCGCTGGAAGAATTCGCGCGCCCATTCGCGCTGGGCGTCGGTCCAGGTGGTGGTCAGGTGGAAAAAGACCCCCTCTTTTTCAAGTAGTGGAAAAATGGTGTTCTGCAGCATGTCATACTGCGAAGCCACAAGCCGTTGCGTGCGCTCGGTGACAAGCTGGTAGGTCTGCTGGAATGACAGGCCGTCCGGCGTCAGCCCCGAAGCGTTGTCGCGCATCTGTTCCTTCAGGCCCGCCATGCGGATTTCAAAGAACTCGTCCAGGTTGCTGGACACGATGCAGATGAATTTCAGCCGCTCCAGCAGCGGGACCTTCGGGTCCGCCGCTTGCGCCAGCACGCGGGCATTGAATTCCAGGATGCCCAGTTCGCGGTTGAGCAGCGTACTGGACGGAGTCGTCGACATGAGCATGACCTTCTTTTGGTAATGTGGCGACTTTTTCATAAAAACGTGTCACTTTTATGACAGTTTGATTTTGTCATGATGCAGACATGACCAGGACATATTTTTCCCGGGCGCGAACGCCGGCAGGCCCAGGCACCAGAGTGCACCTGCCGCGCCACGCAACGCCAACGCGAACCAGCCCTCCTAGCACACGATGAACAACACCCCACGCCTGCTGGCTGCCGTCGACATGGGTTCGAACAGCTTCCGCCTGATGATCGGGCGGGTGGACGAGACCCCCACGGCCAATGGCCCGGCCAGCCAGATCTTCCAGGTCGACGCGCTGCGCGAGCCGGTGCGCCTGGCCGCCGGCCTGACTCCCGACAAATACCTGGACCAGCCCGCGCGGCGCCGTGGCATCGATGCGCTGCGGCGCTTCGGCGACCGGCTGCGCGAGTTCGCGCCCAACCAGGTGCGTGCCGTCGCCACCAATACACTGCGCGTGGCCAAGAACGCGTCCGAGTTCCTGATCGAGGCCGAAAGCGCGCTGGGCTTCCCGATCGAAGTGATCGCCGGGCGCGAGGAAGCGCGGCTGATCTACCTCGGGGCCTCGCACGACGCCCCGGCCTGCCAGGGCAACCGCCTGGTGGTCGATATCGGCGGCGGCTCGACCGAGTTCATCATCGGCAACGGCTACCAGTCCAAGCTGATGGAAAGCCTGTATATCGGCTGCGTATCGCACAGCCGCCAGTTCTTCCCCAGCGGCAACGTCGACGAATACGCGATGAAGCAGGCCGAGCTGGCCGCGCGCCGCGAGATCCAGGTGCTGGTGCGCCAGTACCGCGCCGCGGGCTGGGAGCAGGCGGTCGGCTCGTCGGGCACGGCGCGCGCGCTGGCCGAGCTGATCGAACTCAATGGCATGAACGACAGCACCGCCGAGCACGGTATCACGCGCGAAGGGCTGGAGCGCCTCAAGCGCGCGCTGATCAAGGCCGAGAACACCAACCGCGTCAAGCTGACCGGCCTCAAGGCGGACCGCATCCCGGTGCTGCCGGGCGGCTTGTCGATCATGCTGGGCGTGTTTGCCGAACTCGATATCGAGCGCATGGATGTCACCGACGGCGCGCTGCGGCTGGGCGTGCTGTACGACCTGCTCGGACGCAGCCACCATGAGGACATGCGCACCGTCACGGTGGACCAGTTCATGCGCCGCTACGGCGTGGACCGGGCCCAGTCCGGCCGCGTGCGCCGTGCCGCGCAGACGCTGCTGTCACAGTTCCCGGAGCCGGCCAACGAACGGCGCGAGGACAACCTGGCGCTGCTGGGCTGGGCCGCCAGCCTGCATGAGACCGGCATGTCGATCTCGCACAGCGGCTACCACAAGCATTCGGCCTATATCGCCACCCATGCCGACATGCCGGGCTTCTCCAAGACCGACCAGGCGCGGCTGGCGACGCTGCTGCTGGGCCATGCGGGCAAGCTCGGCAAGCTGTCGGGCAGCGGCAGGTTCGTCGACTGGCGCATGCTGTTCAGCCTGCGCCTGGCCTTTGTGCTGTGCCGCCGCCGCTCGGACGTGGCCTTGCCCGATATCCGCGTGAGCCAGCTGGCCGAGGCGCTGGACGAAGGCTTCACCGTGCGCCTGCCGAAGGTGTGGATCGAGGCCAATCCGCTGATCGAATACAGCCTGGCACAGGAGGCTGACGAATGGCAGCGGATTGGCAAGCGCTACAAGGTCATCTACGACTGAGCGCAGGGCGGAGGGCGGCCGCCAGGGCGGCGGCCGCTGACAGGCGCCTGGTGCCGCTCAGGCGCCGTTGTTCAGGCCGAGGAAGTGGCGGGCGTAGCGCGGGTTCATGTCGTTCACGCGCAGCAGCGTCAGGAAGTCCGCCACGTTGAAGTCCGGATCCCAGGCCGGCTGGCCGCAGATTTTTGCGCCCAGGCGCAGGTAGCCCTTGATCAGCGCGGGCGGCTCGACATCCAGCTGCTGGTTCAGGTCCTCGACCGGCAGTGGCACGCGCGGGAAGGCGTGGTATTCGATCGGCGCCAGCGAGCGCTCGCTGAACAGCCGGTGCAGGCTGGCCGCATAGTGGCCGCCGTCGTTCATCGGCACGCTGGCGCAGCCCAGCATCGATTCGATGCCCCAGCGCTGCAGGTACTCGCCCAGGCCGCCCCACAGCGCCATGATGACGCTGCCCGAACGGTAGTCGCGGTGCACGCAGGAGCGGCCCAGTTCCAGCATCTTGGGGCGCAGGTGGGCCAGGCGCACCAGGTCGAATTCAGATTCCGCGTACAGGCAGCCCAGGCGCTTGGCCTGGTGCGGCGGCAGCACGCGGTAGGTGCCCACCACGCGCAGACTGGCCATGTCGCGCACGATCAGGTGGTCGCAGTAGGCATCGAACATGTCGATGTCCAGCTCCGGCACCGAAGAGGTCAGGCGCGCGCCCATTTCCTCGGCAAAGACCTTGTAGCGCAGGCGCTGGGCTTCGACTACTTCGTCCTGGTGGCGCGCCCACGCCACGCTGAGAACAGGCGATTCATGTGCCGGTGTATCTGATTGGCGATGAAGACGGCTCCGCGCCGTCTGGCCACCAAGGCCATTGGGCAGAGAGTCGAAAAGCGGCTGGGTGGGCGTCGGCAGATCTCGCATCAGTATGTCCTTTTGGTGACGAAACTGTTGCGATGCAATGTAGTGAGAGCGGGTGACAGTGCCGTGACCCGGGGATGACGGTTCCGTGACGTCCGCTGCCAGGGCGGACGGTCGGGCGCTTTCGCGAGATGGGTCAGGGTGTGCGTTGCGATCCTGGACAGCAATATGACGATCAGCCGGGCCATTCATGGGGAATCTCCGTGACAACTGCTAATCGGCACCGGAAGAGGCGCCAAGGCCACTCTAGTAACGGTAGATTCCGCCCGCCATCAGCTATTTCTGATTTTGACGGGACAAAATGGGCCAGGTGCCGTCAGGCGGCACCTGGCACGCCGGGGGGCTCAGAGGAATTCGGGGTTGATGACGGCGCGCAGCACGGTCTGCGCCTCGCTTTCGCGGGTGCGGCCGGTCAGCCACCAGATGCCGCTCTTGCGCACGCTCCAGTTCATCTCCGAGCCGGCCAGCAGCAGGCTGGCGACGCGGCCGATCCAGGGCTGGTGCCCGACTACCACCACGTGCTCGGGGCGTTCCGGCCACTCGACTGCTGCAAGCACTGCGCTGACGTCGGCGCCGGGCGCAAGGGCGTCAATGATCTCCGCCTCGGCAGACAGCGCGGCCGCCGTTTCACGGGTGCGCAGCGCAGGGCTGCAAAGGACGCGGGTGTCGGCCGGCAGATGCGCGCGCAGCCATTTGGCGGATACCTCCGCCTGCTTGCGGCCGCGGCGTGTCAGCGGGCGCTGCAGGTCGGCATGGCGGCTCAGGCTGAGCGCGTCGGGGAGGTCTTCGGCTTCGGCGTGGCGCCACAGGATCAGGTTCATGTCGGGCAGGGCAATGAGCGAGCTTCGAGTATGGTGAAGCGGCCCGACCGGTGCAAGCGCCAGCTGGCCCGCGCCGATGGCGCAGGCCAGGCTGCGCGCGGCGCGTAAACGGAAGCAGGCTGCCTGTCGGGCAGCCCGCAAGTGTGTCCGGGCGCGGTGTCAGCGGCGTGACAGCGCGTCGGCGCACAACGGCCGCGGCGCGGGCGACAGCCGCGTATGCGGTATCGCCGGGGCCGTGCAGAAACTCAGGACTTGTGGCGGAAGTTGATGCGTCCCTTGGTCAGGTCATAGGGCGACATTTCCAGGGTGACACGGTCGCCGGCCAGGATGCGGATGCGGTGCTTCTGCATCTTGCCCGAAGCGTATGCCCAGATTTCGACACCGTTTTCCAGCGTGACACGATAGCGGTTGTCAGGCAGGGCTTCCGACACCACGCCGCCAAATTCAATGAGTTCTTCCTTAGCCAATCTGTCTTCCTTTTCGGCAGCCCGTGAAGGCTGCGTGGTTGCGATTTCAAAAATCCTGTTCGGTTCGCCCGGCACGGCGCGGAACCGCGGCATGTTTCGCCGGTTGCGGCGAAGCGCGCCTTGGGTTGTTCGGGGCAAGCTCACGCGGACTGCGGCGCGCGGCGCCTGATGCTCGGTCCTGTCAGCGGTATCGCCCAACGGGCGCGGATGGCTTGGGCGACGGCCTGGCCGCTGACGGCCGGGGAGACCGTGTGCTTTGCGGAGCAGGCGGGCAGGTTGTACCCGGTGGTTCGCCAGTTTGGTGTCGTCGCGGAAGGCCCGCGCCGGCGGCTGCTGTTCGCTCGCGAAGAGCGCGCTGGTGAGAACGCCCGGTTACAGGGATGCACGGACACCCCGGGGGCTACTTTGACATTGTATCACGTACGCAGTTGCAGCATGACCGGCACGTTGCGGCAGATCGCCGGCCGCGACGGTTGCACCGTGCCGGGCAGGTCGGCAATTCATGTGCCTTGAAAGGCGTGTCTTGCGGCCTGGCCGGCTTGGTATTTGCCCCGTATGAGCTAGAACTAACTCGTACGGCCTTGCCGGGCCGGATCTCGCAAGGAGACTGCCATGGAACTCCATCTGGAATCGCACCGCTACGTTCGCTGCCGGCCGGACTGGCGGGCCGCAGTGGTGGCGGGGCTGATTGCCGGCGCGGTCTACATGGTGCTGGAACTGCTGACGGCGCGCTTCCTGCTGTATCAGGGGGCCTGGGGCACCGTGAAGATGGTCGCGGCCATCATCCTCGGGCGTGAAGCCCTGTCTGCCGATGCCTTCAACTGGACAGTCGTGCTTTCGGCGGGGACGGTGCACTTCGCGCTGTCGATCATCCTGGCGGCGGTGCTGGCGATGATCCTGTCGTCATTCCGCTTCGATTCCAGCCTGTGGCTGGCCTCGGTGGTCGGGATCGTGTTTGGCGTGGTGGTCTACCTGGTCAATTTCTATCTGCTGGGAACCTACTTCAACTGGTTCGACGAGGCCCGCGGCTGGGAAAGCCTGTTTGCCCACGCGCTCTTCGGGCTGGTGGCGGCCGACGTCTACTGCAATCTCGAGCGACGGCGCGGCGAGGCGGAACAGCAGCCTGCCTGAACCACGTGGTGGGGATGAGGGAGGACCGGCGGCAGCCGGCACCCTCCCGGCCGGCGCCTCCAGCTAGCCCATCTGGTTGATATGACGTTTAACGCGCTCGCACTAACCTAAAGGCAAACAATCAGAGCGGCCGCCGCCAACCATGCCCGCGGACGGCTACACCGGAGTACCGAGCCCATGCGGGTCGCCATCGTCAGTACCGAAACCACCGGGCTCACGCCAGCGGACGAGCCCGTCAGCATCGGCCTGTTGCTTGTCGAAGTGGCGCCGCGGGCTGGCACGCTGTTGCGCGAGATCACCGACTATTACGGTTCGCAGGAGCCCACCGTGCCGATCAGCGAAGCGGCCACCGGCACGCACGGGCTGACCGCGGAGATGCTGCGCGGGCGACGCTTTGACGTCGATGCCATCCGTGCCATCGTTGACGACGCGGATGTGCTGGTCGCCCACGGCGCCGAATTCGATGCGCGGATGCTGGGAAAAGTGCTTCCCGACATCCAGCACAAGCGCTGGCGCTGCTCGGTGCGCCAGGTCCGCTGGTCCCAGTACTTCCACGTCCCTAACCACAAGCTCGATACGCTGTGCGAGCACCTGCGCATCTTCCGGCCCCGTCCGCAGGTTGCGCTGGATGATTGCCTGGCGCTGTCCAAGCTGCTGTTCCAGCACATGGGTGCAGCCGGCCAGGCCACGCCCATGGGCTTCCTGCTGGCCGAGTCCGACTTTGTGCCGCGGGTTGCATTCATCGTGCCTGCGCCGCCCGCGCCGCCGCCGTCACCTGCGGTCCCGGCCGAGGCAGGCCAGTCGTGGATGCCAAAGGTCGAGACCGGCCATGCTGGCCCAAGCCGGCGGCTGGTCATCGTCGCGGTGATGCTGATGCTGTTCGCGGGGGCGCTGATCTGGCCGGACTTGCTGCGGTGGTGAGAACAGATCGTGCCTGTCCGGCTATTGGACGCGGTTGGCAGAAAAGAAAAACGGCCTGGATCTTTCGATCCAAGCCGTTGTTTCCATTGGGTATTTCTGGTCGGAGCGATAGGATTCGAACCTACGACCCTCTGATCCCAAATCAGATGCGCTACCAGGCTGCGCTACGCTCCGAAGCCGGCCATTGTAGCCGGCCCCCGCGATCGCGGTCAATCTAATGTGATGATGCGCCGCTCTGGCGCACTCAACCTTGCCGGCCTGCTCCCCCTTCTGGCGGGGACGCTTTGGCTTGACTTGGGTTTGCGCGCTGGGATAATCCGCACACCGCACCAGTCCGACCGGCGTGCTTTTGGGAACGCCCGGTTTGCCTATTCCTTCCGGACTGACCTGATCACCACAACAATAACGGCGCTCCCGCCCGCGGCGGGCGCCTCGGCGTGTTTGCGTCTGCCGGCTGGCGGCGCCAGCCGGCCTGAAAACGGGTATGCGGCTTTGATAACAACGGTCCGACACAGGACCGGTAAAGAGCAGGTAACAGCGGCGCCATGCGGTGCACCGCTGGTCGCCTTGGACGGGAATGAAGATGTTTCAGTCGCACATAGTTGTGCTCATCGCGGGGTTGTTCGCCCTGCAGATGGCTGTGGTTTGCGTGGTATTGCGCCGCTCGGCGGGCATGGATCGCAGCGGCCTGACGTCGTGGGCGCTGGGAAGCGTGCTGGCCGCAATGGCAGCGACCCTGGCGGCGGTGCAGGAACTGCGCCCGCTGTGGCTGGTACTGGAATCGAGCGACCTGGCGCTGCTGGCGGCGCTCTCGGTCATGGCCGTGGGCGCGCGGCATTTCGCTGGCCGGCCCGGCCGCGCCGCGCCGTTGCTGGCGCTCAACCTGGCGGCCGCAGCGGCGGTGGCCTGGCACGACCTGGCGCCGCAGTATCTTGCCGTGCCGGCGCTGATGCCGGAGATGCCACCGCTGCTGACGATGTGCCATATCGCACTGCTGCTGGACCTGGCCCGCAGCGCCTTGCCGTCGGTGCCGGCCACGCGCGGCACCGGCCGGCTGGCGGCGTTGTCGCTGGTATTGATCGTCATCGCCGTGGCGGCCATCAACGCATGGACCGTGGCGCTGCCGCTGGCGGCAGTCATGCAGGGCGGCGCCTGGCCGCGGCCGATGCCGTGGGACGGCGAACTCGCCATGCTCAACGTCTTTGCACTGGTGGGCGTGTCGGTCAGCTTTGCGCTGATGGCACACGACCGGCTGCGGCGTATGCTGGAGCGGCGCGCGCGCCATGACGACCTGACCGATGTGCTGCTGCGCGGCGCGTTCTGGGAAGAGCTGGAGGCAGCCTGCCTGCGCGCCGAGCGGCAGCGCAAGCCCCTGACGGTGGCCTTTGTCGACCTCGATCACTTCAAGGCAATCAACGATGTCTACGGCCACCTGGCGGGCGACAGCGTGCTGCGGCATTTCGCCGGGCAACTGCGCAAGAATTTTGGCCAGCTCGAGGTGGCGGGGCGCCTGGGCGGCGAGGAATTTGCCATCCTGATGCCGGATACGGCGCTGGAGCAGGGCCGGCTGGCCTGCCTGCGGCTGGCCACGGCGGTGCGCGCCACGCCATGCCCGTCTGAACCCGATCCGATTGCCTATACCGTCAGCATCGGCCTGGCGGCGCGGCAGCCGGGCGAAGGCGCCGATGCGCTGATGCGACGCGCGGACCGTGCGCTATACGACGCCAAGCTGAAAGGGCGCAACTGCGTGTCCCTGCATCCGGCAGGCAGCGAGGCGGGCGCCGATGGCGGCGCGGACGATGGCCACTACATCACGCGCGGACAGCCGCGTGCCGCCTCCTGATATGCGCCGCTTGTCACTGCGCAGCGGCGCTGCGGTAGAATGCACGCCTTCGCGTCCTTAGCTCAGTTGGATAGAGCACTCGCCTTCTAAGCGAGCGGTCAGAGGTTCGAATCCTCTAGGACGCGCCAGCCCCTTGGGGTCATCCCATGGATTCAGGTTACTGATTCCCGCCGGGCGATTCCCCGCCTGGTCTGTCACGCTCGTGGCACCGACGTCCTTCCCATGTAGCGATTGGCATACGTCTTGAGGTTGTTCCGGCCGGGTCACTCGTCTAGACTGGATTTCACCTTCCCAAGAGACCGGTACTTAACCCGGCTTGGTGAGGGCCGGCGGTGAGGCTGCCGATCCGATACCTTTGCGGTGATCTGCAGGGAGACCAGCGATGTTGCCCACGCCCACTTCAGAGAGAGCGCTGTCCCGCGGACTACTCGATGTCCTGATCCGTGCCGGGCTGATCGCGGTGCTGGCCATCTTCTGCTTCCGGATATTCCGCCCCTTCCTTGATCTCATTGTCTGGTCCGTGATCCTGGCGGTGACCATCTACCCGCTGCAGGTCAGGCTCAGGCGCCGGCTGGGCAACAAGGACGGCCGCGCCGCCACGCTGATCGTGCTGGCCGCCATTGCCATCATTGCGCTGCCAGCCTACCTGCTGGGCGCTGCCATGATCGACTCGATGGAGCATGCTATCGCCATCGTCAAGAGCGAAGGCATTCATATTCCGCCACCGCATGAGTCGGTAGCCAGCTGGCCGCTGGTTGGCCAGCGCCTGTATGACTTCTGGCTGCAAGCCGCCTCGGACCTGGCCGGCCTGATGCAGACGCTGGCGCCTCAGCTCAAGGCAATCACTCTGGCCGTGCTGGCCGCAGCCGCCGGCATCGGCAAGGGGCTGCTGATCTTCGTCTTCGCGCTGATTATCGGGGGCATTTTCATGGCCTACGGCGAGGCCGGCAACCGTAGCGCCGTGCAGATTGCCTCGCGCATTTTCGGCCTGGAGCGGGGCCAGCGCATCGCCACGCTATGCACGGCGACCATCCGCGCGGTGGCGCAGGGTGTGGTCGGCATCGCCTTCATCCAGATGCTGCTGATCGGCATAGGCTTTGTGATCAAGGGGGTTCCTGCCGCGGGCGTGCTGGCCATGGCAGTGCTGCTGCTGGGCATCGCGCAGTTGCCGGCCACGCTGATCACGGTGCCGGTAATCATCTATGTCTTTGCCACGGAAGGTGCCAGCGTTGCCACCATCGTCTTCTCCATCTACGTCTTCGTTGCGGGACTGGCCGACAACGTGCTCAAGCCACTGCTGCTCGGGCGCGGCGTCGATGTGCCGATGCCGGTGGTATTGATCGGTGCCCTGGGCGGCATGGTGACAGGCGGCGTGATCGGCCTGTTCATCGGTCCGGTGGTGCTTGCGGTCGGGTATCAGCTGTTCTGGCAATGGGTGGAAGACCCGCCGCTGCAGGCGGATCCCGGCAACCAGCAACAGACCTGAAGTGGTCCGGGCCGCCCATGTCGCGCTGGAATCATCCATTGCGCGCATTGCTGGCCGGCGCCTGCTGCCTTGGCGGCTGCGCGCGCCTGGGGCCCGATTTCCAGCCGCAGCATGAACCCTGGACGCAGCAGTGGCACAGCCCGGCGCTTGAGCAGGCGACCGAGCAGCGGGCCCAGCCCGACATCCGCGAGTGGTGGCAGGTCTTTGCCGACCCGACGCTCGAACGCCTGATCGCCGAAGCCGACGCGCACAATGCCAGCCTGCGGATTGCCGGCCTGCGCGTGATGGAAGCGCGCGCCCAACTGGGCATTGCCCAGAGCGGGCGCTTCCCGCAACTGCAGCAGGCCAGTGCCGATGCCCTGTACACGGACCGCCGGCAGGCCGGCGGCCTCAACCCGCAGAACAGCCGCTTCTGGCAATACAGCGCGGGCTTCGATATCGGCTGGGAACTCGATTTCTGGGGCCGCTTCAGCCGCGCCATCGAGTCTGCCGATGCTGTCTATTTTGCCGCCCGCGCCAACCGCGACGATGTGCTGGTGCTGCTGCGCGCCCAGGTGGCAGAGACCTACTTTGCGCTGCGCACGGCCGAGGCACGGCTGCGCATCGCTCGCGAAAACGCGGCGCTGCAAAAGCGCAGCCTTGAAATCACCGAGCGGCTGTTCAAGAGCGGCGAGACCGACGAGCTCGACCTGCAGCAAGCGAAGACGCAGTACCTGGGCACCCTGAGCACCATCCCTGAGTTTGAAAGCCAGATCATGCGCACCCGCAATGCCCTGGCGGTGCTGATGGGCCGCCCGCCAGGCCCGTTGCCGGAGCTGCCGGAACTGGCGGGCAAGGAAGGGGTGATTCCACTGATCGATCGCGCGGTACTGCAGGACGTGCCCGCCAGCCTGCTCTCGCGCCGTCCGGACATCCGCGCCGCCGAGCTGCAGATCGCCGCGCAATCGGCGCTGATCGGCGTGGCCGAAGCCGATCTCTATCCGTCGCTGACGCTGCTGGGCAGCATTGTCTGGTCTGCCAGCACGCTGGCCGGTACGCCCAACAGCCTGGCCCTGATCGGCGGCCCCAGCCTGCGCTGGAACGTGTTCGACTATGGCCGCATCAAGAACACCGTGCGCGTGCAGGACGCCCGCCTGCAGCAGCTGATCGTCGCCTACCAGGATGCCGTGCGCCAGGCGGCGCGCGAGGCCGACGATGCCGCCAGTGCCCTGATCAAGGCGCTGGAGCGCGAGCAGATCCTGCGCGACAGCGCGCTGGCCGCCAGGCGTTCGCTGACGCTGGCCAACGCGCTCTACCGCGAAGGCTACTCGGACTTCCAGCGCGTGCTGGATTCCCAGCGTGCGCTGGCCGCCCAGCAGGACACCTACCTGGTCAACCGCAGCAATGCCGTCAGCAACCTGATCGCGTTGTACAAGGCGCTCGGCGGCGGCTGGCACAGCGAGCAGCCACTGGTGGACCCGGCCACCCGTGAGCAGATGCAGCACCGCACCGACTGGGGGAACCTGCTGGATGAACCAGGCCCGCCGTCCGCCGGTGCCAGCCTCCCTGTGAAGCAGAGGTAGATCTCCCTGAGCGAGTGCCGATGAGCGATGCCCCGCAACCCCCCGCAGCCCCAGCGCCCAGCGCACCGCCGCCCGCCGCCGACCCGGCAAGGAAGGGCGTGCGCTGGGTGCTCTTGCTGATCGTCATCAGCCTGGCCTGGTACCTGTTTGCCGACCGGTTGACCCCGTACACGCAGCAGGCGCGGGTACAGGCTTTCGTGGTGCCGGTTGCGGCGGAAGTGTCCGGGCGCGTGACCAAGGTCCATGTGCGCAACAACCAGGACGTCGCGGCAGGCACTGTCCTGTTCGAGGTCGATCCCCAGCACTACAAGATTGCCGTGGACCGCGCCCGCGCCGATCTGGAGTCGACACGCCGGCAGATCGGCGCCAGCACCGCCGGCATCGAATCGGCGCAGGCATCGCTGCGCGCAGCACGCGCCAACGAGCTCAAGGCGCGCCAGGACAGCGATCGCCTGGAGCGCCTGTACAGCGATGATCCCGGCACCATCTCCCTGCGCCGTCTGGAGGTGGCGCGGGCCAGCCTCGAGCAGGCTGTCAGCCAGGTCGCCGCCGCCAAGGCCGAGGTCCAGCGTGCGCGCGAACAGCAGGGGGGCAGCGAGGAAGAGAACGCCAAGCTGCGCAGCGCCGCCACCGCCCTGGAAAAGGCCGAACTGGATCTTGCCAATACGCGGGTGCGGGCGCGCGCCGCCGGGCTGGTCACCGACCTGCGCACCGACGCCGGCCAGTTTGCCGCAGCCGGCAACCCGGTCATGACGCTGATCGCGATCCACGATCTGTGGATCAGCGCGGAGATGACCGAGAACAACCTGGGCCGTGTCGAACCCGGCACGCCGGTTGCCATCGTGCTGGATGCGCTGCCGGGCAGGATCTTCGAAGGCCGTGTGCGCAGCGTTGGCTATGGCGTCAACGTCGGCCCGAGCACGCCGCCGGGCAGCTTGCCGACGGTGCAGAACAGCCGAGACTGGCTGCGTCCGGCACAACGCTTCCCGGTGGTGGTCGAGTTTGCCCAGGGCGAACTCGCCTCGATGCGGGGCATTCGCGTGGGCGGGCAGGCCGAAGTCATGGCGTTTCCCACCCAGGGCAACCCGCTCAATCCGCTCGGCCGCGTATTCCTGTACCTGATGAGCTGGCTTTCCTATGTCTACTGACAGCCCGGCGCTGCCGTTGCCCGCGCGCGATCCACGCGCCCAGCGTTCGCTGCGCCTGGCCAGCGGCACCGCGCTGTGCCTGGCGGCCAGCTTCGGCCTGGGCCTGCCGATCCCCATGCTCGCGCCGGTGCTCGGCGTATTCCTGCTGGCCAGCGTCAACCAGCCGATGTCGGCCAAGGCCGGGCTGGGCCTGGTGCTGGTCGTGATGCTGACCACCGGCACCGGCCTGCTGCTGATCCCCTTGCTGCGCTACTATCCCGTCAGCGGCGTGCTGATGATCGGCCTGTGCCTGTTCCTGGCCTTTCGCTACGGATTGCGCGGCGGCAATAACCTGGTCTCCACCTTGCTGGTGGTCGGCCTGACCATGATCTCGGCGGCGGGCACCATCGATTTCGGGCTGGCGGTCATGGTCATCGATGCCCTGGTCAAGGGACTGCTCGTCGCGGTCGCGGTGCTGACACTTGGCCACTGGCTGTTTCCCGAACCGTCCGGCGCGCAGGCGCGGCCTGCGGCCAAGGCTCTGCCGGATGACCAGGCCGCCTGGATTGCGCTGCGCGCGGCGCTGGTGGTGATGCCGGCCTTCCTGCTGGCGCTGAACGATCCGGCCGCGTACATCCCGATCATCATGAAAGCGGTCAGCCTCGGCCGGCAAAGCTGCACCACCACGGCACGCGGCGCCGGGCGGGAGCTGCTTGGCTCGACCATGTTCGGCGGCGTGCTGGCCATCGTGTTCTGGTGTGCACTCAGCCTGTTCGTGCATTTGTGGATGTACTTCCTGTGGATGCTGCTGTTCGGCCTGCTGGCGGCGCGCAAGCTGTATGGCCTCAGCCCGTCGCGGTACCCGCCAGGCTTCTGGGTGAACACTCTCGTGACGCTGATCATCCTGCTGGGCCAGTCCGTGCAGGACAGCGCGGCCGGAAAGGATGTCTATACCGCCTTCGCCGTGCGCATGGGCCTGTTTATCGGCGTCACGCTGTATGCCTGGCTGATGATCGAGCTGCTCGACCAGCCGCGCGGCGCACGACGGCGCGCCCGCTGAAGAGGCCGGTCGTGCTGAGCAACCTGCTGATCGGCCTTCCCGTAATGCTGCTGTGCCTGCTGCTGCAGGCGCTCTTCGTGGCCATCTGCCTGCGCTACTACGTGCGCTTCAAGCATGCCCGGCAAGGCCGCGAATCGCTGTGGCAGGACGTCCTGCTGTTGTCGGTTGTGATGATGCTGATGCTGCTTGGCAATTTCGTGCAGATGGCGATCTGGGCCGTCTTGTTCATGCTGCTGGGCGAGTTCGGCGATTTCGCTACCGCGCTCTATCACTCGGGCGTGAACTTCGCCACGCTGGGCTACGGCGATATCGTCATGTCCGAAGCCCGGCGCTTGCTGGGGCCGCTCGAGGCGGCCAACGGCATCCTGATGTTCGGCGTCTCCACCGCAGTGATGACCGCGGCGGTGCTGGACGTGATCAAGCGCAACCCGGCCAGGCTGCGGCAGGACGAGCGGCCATAGGGATGGGGGCGTCGGGCGCAGCCCGGGCCGGGACTGGGACGGTTCTAATATCGGATGCCGAATCGCGGGCGGGGCTGGGCAATCGATGCATCCCGATCTCTGCGAAAGCTGGCCCGCCGCGCTGCGTTTTTCCGGTCAGGAAATCGTGTAGGTGGTACGTTCCCCGGGGTTGTAGAGGTCCCTGGCCAGTTGCAGGATCTGGTCCCGATGATGGTCGAAGGTGGCGAGAAGGGCGGATTCTTCCGCGGCACCCTGGTGGCTCAGGCGCAGAAGGATTTCGTCAGTGACCTGAAAGGCCACTTCGCGCGCGTTGTCGTAGCCCCAGAAGCAAACGCAGTGCCGCGCCGCATCGTAGCTGCGGCTGGGATTGGGAAAATTCAGTGCCATTGCAGACTCCTGTCCGGTCACGGTACGCCGTGCGTGTTGGGCTTGCTGGCGCCAGCCGGTGCTGCCGCCCCTAGTATGCGCCTGTTTCCCGCGAGCTGGGCATGTGTCCCCGCGGCCTGCTGGAGCGCATGGCCGCGGTCTTCGCGAAAGATATTTCTTTCGCCGGCGATTTAGCGCGTATGCTGGGATTGCCATTATCTCCAGGCAAGCCATTCAGGAGCCCATCATGGCCAAGAGTCAACTACGCAGCAGCCGCGAAGCCAAGAAACCCAAGCAACCGAAGAAGCCATCCGTGCCGGCCTCACCCTTCAGCACGGTCCAGTTTCGCGGGCACGATGAGGTCGCCAAGAAGAAGAAATGACTGAGACCGACAGTGCAGGGATCGTCTGGTCCCTTGTGTTCCTGGCCGTGTTGGTCGGGGTCTACGGCTACATCATCCGGGTGGGCATCCACCACAAGCCGGTGTTCGGCATAGCGAAGCACTCGCTTCGGTACTGGTGGCACCGGCTGGTCCACGTGACCAAGTAAGCAACGCCGGCCAGTCAGGCCGGCGCGGGCAAGATTTGCGGTTTTGCCGCACAATACAGCCTGCGCGCCGCACAGGAGCACGCTGGATCGATCAGAGGCGAGGGCACTGACCTCGCCCGTCAGCGGGCGGCATTTTGTTGAACATCCTGCAATCCTGTACATGGCCGCCCCACATGCACATTCCGCCGCGGATCCCGTCCGCGGCGCAGACGCTTCCGTTTCTTCCCGCGATCGCAATCCATCCGGCCGCCTGCCGCTGCTGGCGCTCGGGGTCGGCAGCTTCGGCATCGGCACCGGCGAATTCGTCATCATGGGCCTGCTGCCCGATGCCGCCAGCGACCTCGCCATCTCCATCCCGCAAGCCGGCCACCTGATCAGCGCCTATGCGCTGGGCGTGGTCATCGGCGCGCCGCTGCTGGCGGTGCTGGGCGCGCGCTGGCCGCGGCGCAACCTGCTGATCGCGCTGATGGCGGTGTTTGCCGCCGGCAATATCGCCAGCGCGCTGGCGCCTTCCTATCTGTCGATGATGGTGGCGCGCCTGCTCACGGGTTTTCCGCATGGCACGTACTTTGGCGTGGCGGCGCTGGTGGCCGCCAGCCTGGTCCCGCGCGAACGGCGCGCGCAGGCGGTGGGGCTGGTGATGCTGGGCCTGACCACTGCCACGCTGGTGGGCGTGCCGATCGCCGCCACGGTCGGCACCTGGCTGGGCTGGCGCTCGGCCTTCCTGATTGTCGGTGCCCTCGGCGCACTGACGGCGCTGCTGGTGTGGCGGTGGGTCCCGTTCGTGCCGGCCGACCGGTGCGCCAGCCCGCTGCGCGAACTGTCGGCGCTCAAGCGCAAGCAGGTCTGGCTGACGCTCGGTATCGGCGCGATCGGCTTCGGCGGCATGTTCTCGGTGTTCAGCTATATCAAGCCGACCATGCTGGAGCTGGCGCATATGCCGGCGGCGGGCATCCCGGTGGTGCTGGCCTTGTTCGGCATCGGCACGGTGGCGGGCAACCTTGCCGGCGCGAAGCTGGCCGACAAGGCATTGATGCCGACCATCGGCGGCGTGCTGGTGTGGGCGGCGCTGGTGCTGGGCGCCTTCGCCTTGACCGCGTCGCATCCCTGGCTGGCTGCCATCAATGTGCTGCTGGTGGGCACCACGGTGGCACTGGGCCCGGCCTTGCAGATCCGGCTGATGGATGTCTCCGGCGACGCGCAGACGCTGGCCGCGGCCCTCAACCACTCGGCCTTCAACATGGCCAACGCGCTCGGCGCGTGGCTGGGCGGGGTGACCATTGCCGCCGGCTACGGCTGGGAGTCCACCGGCTGGGTCGGCCTGCTGCTGGCGCTGGGCGGCCTGGTGGTCTATGCGTGGTCGATGCTGAGCATGGGTCGGCAGGGCGCGCCAGCCGCGGCGCAAGCGTGATGCAGGCGGACCTGGTGTGCGCACCAGGTCTGCAAGGAACAAAAAAGGGGTGCCTCATCGGGCACCCCTTTTTCATGCATCCGCTGGCGGGACGGGCTTACTCTGCGTCCGCGACGCTGGCGCCGACCACGTTGAAGCCGCCGTCGACATAGGTGATCTCGCCGGTCACGCCGCTGGCCAGGTCGGACAGCAGGAAGGCGGCCACGTTGCCGACTTCTTCGATGGTGACGTTGCGGCGCAGTGGCGCGGCCTGCTCGAAGTGGCCGAGCAGCTTGCCGAAGCCTTTGATGCCCGAGGCGGCCAGGGTCTTGATCGGGCCGGCGGAGATGCCGTTGGCGCGGATGCCGCGCGGACCGACCGACGAGGCCAGGTAGCGCACGCTGGCTTCCAGCGAGGCCTTGGCCAGGCCCATGGTGTTGTAGTTGGGGACCACGCGCTCGGCGCCCAGGTAGGTCAGCGTCAGCAGCGAGGCCTTGTCCGACAGCAGCGGCAGCGCGGCCTTGGCCAGCGCCGGGAAGCTGTAGGCGGAGATGTCATGGGCGATGCGGAAACCTTCGCGCGACAGGCCTTCCAGGAAGTCGCCGGCGATCGCCTCGCGCGGCGCGAAGCCGATCGAGTGCACCAGGCCGTCGAACTTATCCCAGCGCTGGCCCAGCGCGGCGAAGGTCGCGGCGATCTGCTCGTCGCTGCCGACGTCGCATTCGAACACCAGGTCGCTGCCGAATTCCTTGGCAAAGTCGCTGATCCGGTCCTTGAACCGTTCGCCGACATAGGTGAAGGCTAGTTCGGCGCCTTCGCGTTTGCACGCCGATGCGATGCCATAGGCGATCGACCGGTTAGAGAGCAAGCCGGTGATCAGGATCCGCTTACCTGCCAGAAATCCCATAAGTTCTCCAAGGTGGTGTATCAGGCACGCTTCGTGCGTCCGCCGTGCGGCCGTGTGCGTGCCTTTGCTGTCTTGCGGTCGTTTTTATTGCGCCGCGCAGAGGGAATGTCCGGATGGCTGGCGCCACCCCGGACGCATGTAAAATTGTCTCATACTTGGCCCGGCCACAGAATGCCGGGCCCCACAGGTCATAGTGGAGGAATCCAACGGGATGCCTATTCAAGCACGTTGGCCGCTTCAGGCGGCATGGCAGTGCTTCCGGCGGGATGCGGTACTGCGCGGTTGGGTTGCAAGCGGGCTGGCCATGGCGCTGGCGGCGGGGGTCTCTCTCTTTTCCAATCCGGCGCTGGCGGCGCATGGCTTCGCGCTGCACGGGGACCTGAAGTACCAGGCGGATTTCCGGCATTTCGACTATGCCAATCCCAATGCACCCGCCGGCGGCACGCTGACACTCGCCAATCCGGACCGGCGCACCAGTTTCGACAAGTTCAATCCGTTCACGCTGAAGGGCACGTCGGCGCCCGGCCTGAACGCGCTGATGTTCGAGTCGCTGCTGATCAGCAGCGCCGACGAGAGCGCGAGCGCCTATGGCTTGCTCGCCGAGGACGTCACGGTGGCGCCGGACGAGCTGTCGGTCACGTTCACCATCCGGCCCCAGGCGCGCTTCTCCAATGGCGACCCGGTGCTGGCGTCGGATGTCAAATATTCTTATGACATGCTGATGAGCAAGGCCTCGAGTCCGGGCTATCGCAGCATGTGTACCGATGTGAAGGCGGTGATCGTCGCCGGCGAGCGCACGGTGCGCTTCGAATTCAAGCAGCGCAACCGCGAGCTGCCGCTGATCGTAGGCTCGCTGCCGGTGTTCTCGAAGAAATGGACGGCCAAGGTCCCGTTCGAGAAGCTGACCTTCGAGCCGCCGGTCACCAGCGGCCCCTACCTGATCGAGCGCTATGACGCCGGCCGCGGCATCATCTTCCAGCGCGACCCGAAGTACTGGGGCAAGGATCTCGCGGTGCGCCGCGGCACCTTCAATTTCGCGCGCGTGGCCTACCGCCTGTACAAGGACGAGACCGCCAAGCTCGAGGCCTTCAAGGCAGGGGAGTTCGACGCCATCGTCGAATACAAGGCCAAGAACTGGGCCAAGAGCTACCAGGGCACCCGCTTTCGCAACGGCGAGCTGCTGAAGACCGAGTTCCCGCACCGCAACGGTGCCGGCATGCAGGGCTTCGTGATGAATATGCGCAAGCCGGTGTTCCAGGACGTGCGCGTGCGCCAGGCCCTGATCCTTGCGCTGGACTTCGAATGGCTGAACCGGCAGTTGTTCTACGGCGCCTACAGGCGGCTGGACAGCTGGTTCTCCAACAGCGAGCTGGCCGCCAGCGCCACCTTCGATGGCCGGCCCGGCCCGGGCGAGCTGGCGCTGCTTGAGCCGCTGCGCGCGGAATTGCCGCCGGAGGTGTTCGGCCCGGACGTGGTCCAGCCCAGCACTGCGGCGCCGCGTTCGCTGCGCGACAACCTGCGCCAGGCACGGCGCCTGCTGGCCCAGGCCGGCTGGACCTATACGGATGGCGCGCTGCGCAACGCCAAGGGCGAGACGCTGGTGTTCGAGTTCCTCGACGACGGCGGCGCCATGAGCCGCGTCATCACCACCTATGTGCGCAACCTGGAGAAGCTTGGCATCCAGGTGAACCAGCGCACCACGGACTTTGCGCTGTACCAGAAGCGGCTGGAGGATTTCGACTTCGACATGGTGTCGATCCGCTTTCCCGACTCGCAAAGCCCCGGCAACGAGCTGCGCGACCGCTTTTCCAGCGAGGCGGCCGGCACGCCGGGCTCGGACAACCTGTTCGGGCTGAAGTCGCCCGTGGTCGACAAGCTGGTGGACAACGTCTTGCACGCCCATACCCGGCAGGAGCTGGTCACCGCCGGGCGGGCGCTGGACCGGGTGCTGATGCATGGCTACTACATCGTGCCGAACTGGTACAGCGCATCGCACCGCGTGTCATACCGCAAGACGCTGGCCTACCCGGAGCGCCTTCCCTATTACTACACGGCCGAAGGCTGGATCCTGAGCCAATGGTGGCGCACGGACCTGCAGCCGCAGGCGCGCTGACGCGCCCGCCGCGACCAAGACAAGGAAGAGGACCGGCCGATGCTTGCCTACCTGCTCAAGCGCATTCTGCTGATGATCCCGACGCTGATCGGGGTCATCACGCTGACCTTCGTGGTGATCCAGTTCGTGCCGGGTGGCCCGGTCGAGCAGATGATGATGGAACTGAAAGGGCGGGGCGGTGCCGGCGAAGCCAGCGGCGGCGGCGCCGAATACCGCGGGCGGCGCGGCGTCGACCCCGAGAAGATCAAGGAGATCCAGGCCCTGTACGGCTTTGACAAGCCGCCGCTGGAGCGCTACTTCCTGATGCTCAAGCGCTTTGCCCAGTTCGACCTGGGCCAGAGCTATTTCCAGCACCGCAGCGTGTGGGAGCTGGTCAAGTCCAAGCTGCCGGTGTCGGTCAGCCTGGGTTTGTGGACCTTCTTCCTGACCTACCTGATATCGGTGCCGCTGGGCATTTCCAAGGCCATCCGCGCGGGCAGCCGCTTTGACGTGGTGACCAGCATCATCGTGCTGGTGGGCTATGCCATCCCCGGCTTCGTGCTGGGCGTGCTGCTGCTGGTGCTGTTCGGCGGCGGCACCTTCGTGCAGTGGTTCCCGCTGCGCGGGCTGACCTCCGACAACTGGGAGCAGCTCTCGCTGATGGGCAAGGTGATGGACTACCTGTGGCACCTGGTGCTGCCGATCACGGCATCGGTGGTGGGCAGCTTCGCGGTGGTCACCATGCTGACCAAGAATGCCTTCCTCGAGGAAATCCGCAAGCAATACGTGCTGACCGCGCGCGCCAAGGGCCTGGGCGAGCGCCGCGTGCTGTGGAAGCACGTGTTCCGCAACGCGCTGATCCCGCTGGTGACGGGATTCCCGGCCGCGTTCATCGGCGCCTTCTTCACCGGCTCGCTGCTGATCGAGACACTGTTCTCGCTCGACGGGCTGGGCCTGCTGTCCTATGAGGCGGTGCTGCGGCGCGACTATCCGGTGGTGCTGGGCACGCTCTACCTGTTCACGCTGATCGGGCTGGTCACGCGCCTGATCTCCGATGTCTGCTACGTGCTGGTGGATCCGCGCATCCATTTCGAGGGCTTGCACCGATGAAACTGTTCACGCACGCGGCCCCCAACGGGCTGCCGCATTCGCCTTCGCCGCGCCAGCGCGCCTGGCAGCGCTTTCGCCGCAACCGGCGCGGCTACTGGAGCCTGGTGATCTTCGTGGTCATCTTCGTGCTGAGCCTGGGCGCCGAGCTGCTGTCCAGCAACCGGCCGCTGGTGGTGCACTACAAGGGCGAATGGTATTTCCCCATCGTCAAGGTCTACCCGGAAACCACCTTCGACGGCGATTTCGCCACGCCCGCGGACTACCTCGATCCGTATATCCGCGACCGCATCACCACCAACGGCAACTTCGCGGTGTTCCCGCTGAACCATTATTCGTACGACTCGCTCAACTACTTTGCCAAGGAGCCCAACCCGGCGCCGCCGTCGGCAGAGAACTGGCTGGGCACCGACGACCGCGGCCGCGACATCCTGGCCCGTCTGCTGTACGGCTTCCGCGTGTCGGTGCTGTTCAGCCTGGCGCTGACCGTGATCGGGGTGCTGGTGGGCACGCTGAGCGGGGCGCTGATGGGCTTCTTCGGCGGGCGCTTCGACCTGTTCTCGCAGCGTGCCATCGAGATCTGGAGCTCGATGCCGGAGCTGTACCTGCTGATCATCTTTGCCTCGATCTTCGAACCCAGCCTGGCGCTGCTGATCATCCTGCTGTCGCTGTTCGGCTGGATGGGCCTGTCCGACTACGTGCGCGCCGAGTTCTACCGCAACCGCTCGCTCGACTACGTCAAGGCCGCGCGCGCGCTGGGCCTGTCCAATGTGCAGATCATGTGGCGCCATATCCTGCCCAACAGCCTGACCCCGGTGATCACCTTCCTGCCGTTCCGCATGAGCGCCGCGATCCTGGCGCTGACCAGCCTGGACTTCCTCGGCATGGGCGTGCCGCCGACCACGCCCAGCCTGGGCGAGCTGCTGGCGCAGGGCAAGGCCAACCTGGATGCGTGGTGGATTTCGCTGTCGACCTTCGCGGTGCTGGTGGTCACGCTGCTGCTGCTGACCTTCATGGGCGACGCGCTGCGCGATGCCTTCGATACCCGCCTGGGCCTGGCGGCGCTGCGCGGCCGGGTCGAACCCAAGATCCCGGCCGGCGCGCCGACCGGGGCGGCACCGGAGGCCACGCCATGACCGCGGTGTCTCCCGTGATCCAGCCGGCCGAGGCGCCGGCCGCGGCGCCGGCGCCCGGTTCCACGCTGATGTGCGTCGACAAGCTTTCCGTCACCTTCGGCCACGGCGAGCATGCCACCCGTGCCGTGCGTGAAGTCAGCTTCGACCTGCGCGCGGGCGAGCGCTACGCGCTGGTGGGCGAGTCGGGCTCGGGCAAGACCGTGACCGCGCTGGCGATGCTGCGGCTGGTGGAAGACGCCTACTACGACGGCGCGATCCGCTTCGAGGGCAAGAACCTGCTGGAGGTGTCGGACCGCGAGATGCGCGGCATCCGCGGCGCCGAGATCGCGATGATTTTCCAGGAGCCGATGACGGCGCTCAATCCGCTGTACACCATCGGCAACCAGATCGTCGAGACGCTGGCGCTGCACGAGGGCCTGGACCGCCGCGCCGCGCGCGAGCGCGCCATCGCGCTGCTGGAGCGCACCGGCATCAGCGACGCCGCGCACCGCTTCGACAGCTTCCCGCACCAGCTCTCGGGCGGCCAGCGCCAGCGCGCCATGATTGCCATGGCGCTGGCCTGCCGCCCCAAGCTGCTGCTCGCCGACGAGCCGACCACGGCGCTGGACGTAACCATCCGCGCCCAGATCATGGACCTGCTGCGCGACCTGCAGGCCGAGTTCGGCATGGCGGTGATGCTGATCACCCATGACCTCAACCTGGTGCGTTCCTTTGCCCAGCGCGTGGGCGTGATGGAGAAGGGCGTGCTGGTCGAGACCGGCGAGACCGCGCAGCTGTTTGCCGCCCCCCAGCACCCCTACACCCGCAAGCTGATCGACAGCCGCCCCAGGCGCGAGGTGCTGCCGCTGGTGCCGCTGGCGCCGGTGCTGCTGGAAGCGCGCAAGCTGAGCGTCAACTACGCGCGCAAGCGCCGCGGGCTGGCCGGCTGGTTCGGCAAGGACCAGTTTGCGGCGGTCAAGGACGTGGACTTCCAGCTGCGCGAGGGCGAGACCGTCGGCATCGTCGGCGAGTCCGGTTCGGGCAAGACCACGCTGGCGCATACCGTGCTGGCGCTGCAGCGCAAGAGCGGCGGCACCATCCATTTCCTCGGCCGCAGCTTCGACACCGCGACGCGCGACGATCGCCGCCAGTTGCGCGCGCGCATGCAGGTGGTGTTCCAGGACCCGTTCGGCTCGCTGGCGCCGCGCATGACCATCGAGCAGATCGTCGGAGAAGGCCTGGCGCTGCACCAGCCCGGCCTGTCGCACGAGGGCACGCGCCAGCGCGTGATCGAAGCCCTGCGCGAGGTCGGCCTGGACCGCACCGCGCTGGGCCGCTATCCGCACGAATTCTCGGGCGGGCAGCGGCAGCGCATCGCGATTGCCCGGGTGCTGATCCTCAAGCCGCAGATCCTGGTGCTGGACGAGCCCACCTCGGCGCTGGACGTGTCGATCCAGCAGCAGGTGCTGGCGCTGCTGTCCCAGCTGCAACACAAGTACAACCTCACCTACCTGTTCATCAGCCATGACCTGGCGGTGATCCGCGCCATGGCGCATCGGGTTTTCGTGATGAAGGCAGGGGAGGTGGTCGAGGCCGGCGACACCGAAGCGGTGCTGGGCGCACCCCAGCACCCCTATACGCGCAAGCTGATGGCGGCGGCGCAGGTCGGCGCTGGCTGACCCGCAGGTGTGCGGCGCAGCAACGCCGCGGCCCCGCCTGGCTAGCATCCGGTGGTTCGGATCAATCCGATAAACAAGGTGCGAATTCCCGCCTATATCCTTGATTCGCCAGTCAAATCCGGCGAATTTGTAACGAACTTTGACATGTGAATGACAACCCTTTACCATCCCGCGAGAACTAGTTTTGGGGTGGTCCGTCCGACGCATTGGATCGTGCATGGCACGATTGCGGTGCAAAACAGGCCCGGTAAGCCTGGTGCGGATGTTGCATAGGGTTCACCCCGCAGGTTCACATGAATTTCTCGCGAAGTTCACGCGAATTTCACAAATACCCAGCTGCCCCGGACTTGTGCCGGGGCTTGCTGTGGAACGATCAACGGGAGAACCAATGCAGCGATCGGTACTTCATTCCCTGGCGCGTGCCGCCGTCGGAATTGCCATTGCCTGCGGTGCGACTGTGTCGAATGGAGTGCTGGCGGATACGGTATTCAAGGATGCCGACGCCCGTATCGATGCCACGGCCCACGCCGCGGATTCGCATGCGGAAGGCAAGCGGGGCTTGCTGTCGTCGGTGGTGAATTCCACCAGCAACGTTGCCAGCAAGGCTGGCGACCTGGTCATGAATGCGCTGGGCCTGATTGGCGTGCGTTACCGCTTCGGCGGCAACAGCCCCGAATCCGGCCTGGACTGCAGCGGCTTCGTCCGCTACGTGTTCCAGGACACCTTCGGCTTCATGCTGCCGCGCCGCTCTGTCGAAATCAGCCGTGTCGGCACCACCGTGGCGGCCACCGACCTGCGTCCGGGCGACCTGGTGTTCTTCAACACCATGCGCCAGACCTTCTCGCACGTCGGTATCTATATCGGCGACAACAAGTTCGTGCATGCCCCGTCCACGGGCAGCAAGATCCGTGTCGACGACATGCGTGCGTCTTACTGGGTGACCCGCTACAACGGCGCCCGCCGCATCGAGGATGGCAAGGAGGGCGGCGCCGATGGCCTCGGCGACATGGTCGAGACGCTCAAGCGCTACGACCCCAAGGTCGTCCGCGCATCGATGTACGGCGGCTGAGGTTCCGGCACGCTTCAAGCAAAAAGGACTGCTGCGGTAGTCCTTTTTGCTTTGGCGAGGCGTGCTCTCCCGGCTATTGCACTGCGACCGTTCCGGCCGGTGCCAGGCGGGCCTGTTCCAGCCGCTGCCGCAGCGTTGCCATCACCGCCGTGGTGGCCTGTTCGCCGGCCAATATGGCCCGGTTGCGGGCGTTGAAGTCGCTGCCGCCCATATCGGGCAGCTCGGGGCGGATCACCACGTCGGCGCGCGCCAGTGCCATCTTGTTGATCGACTGGCCCATGATCGCGGTGGTCTGCAGCAGCACGCCGCTCTGGCCCGCGTTCTTCTGCGCCGACGGGTCGGCCGAGATGTTGACCGCGATGACAAAGTCCGCGCCCATGCCGCGCGCGGAATCCACCGGCACCGGCTCGACCAGGCCGCCGTCGACATAGTCGTGACCCTGGATCGACACCGGCTGGAACACCCCGGGCACGCTGCTCGACGCGCGCACGGCCTGGCCTGTGTTGCCGCGGCGGAACAGAATTTTCTCGCCGCTCTTGAGATCGGTGGCGACAATGCCCAGCGGCAGCTTCATGGCCTCGATGGTCCGGTTCTGCACCAGCCGGTTGATGTAGTTCTGCAGCGCCTCGCCCTTGAGCCAGCCGCCGAAGCGGGTGCCGAAGGGCAGGGCCCAGTCGGCGATGGCAGCCTCGTCCATGGTCAGCGCCAGCTTGTTCAGCTGGAAGCCATTCAGTCCGCTGGCGTAAAGCGCCGCCACGACTGCGCCGGCGCTGGTGCCGGTGACTAGGTCGGCATGGATGCCTTGCGCTTCGAGCGCCTTGATCACGCCGATATGGGCAAAGCCGCGCGCCGCGCCGCCGCCCAGCGCCAGGCCGATCTTGACGGGCCGCGGCGCGGGCGGGGTAGTGGCGAGCGGCGGCGCGGGACGCGGGCCGAACGAGCAGCCCGCCAGCAGGGCGGCCGCGGAGATGCCGAGGAAATGACGTCGTTGCATGAAGCGGGATCAGTAATCAGGTGGGACCGGCGGATACGGGATGTGATGCGGGCGCTCCTCCAGGGAGGCTGGCATCGCATAGCCTGAATCAGCGGCATCACCTCAGACCGGCGCAAGCATAAATGATTCCGCGCGGCGCCGGCACGCCGGGCGGGGCGAGGGATGCGCGTTGGTATAATGCAAGGCCTGCACATACACCAGCCTGCGCGCCGCTGCGCGCGGGCTTTCTTGTTTCTGCCCCTGACCATGACCCAACGCGTCCGCACCCGCTTTGCGCCGAGCCCGACCGGTTTTATCCACCTCGGCAATATCCGCTCCGCGCTCTATCCCTGGGCCTTCGCCCGCCGCATGAAGGGCGACTTCATCCTGCGCATCGAAGACACCGACGTCGAGCGTTCGTCGCAGGAAGCGGTCGACGTGATCCTCGAGAGCATGGCCTGGCTGGAGATGGATATCGACGAAGGCCCGTTCTACCAGATGCAGCGCATGGACCGCTATCGCGAAGTGGTCGCGCAGATGGTCGAGTCCGGCCTGGCCTACCGCTGCTACATGAGCACCGAAGAGCTGGATGCCCTGCGCGAAGCCCAGCGCGAGCGCGGCGAGAAGCCGCGCTACAACGGCTTCTGGCGTCCCGAGCCGGGCAAGGTTCTGCCCGAGCCGCCGGCAGGGGTCGATCCGGTGATCCGCTTCAAGAATCCGATCGGCGGCAGCGTGGTGTGGGATGACGCGGTCAAGGGCCGCATCGAGATCTCCAACGACGAGCTCGACGACCTGGTGATCGCGCGCCCGGACGGCACCCCCACCTACAACTTCTGCGTGGTGGTGGACGACCTCGACATGAAGATCACCCACGTGATCCGCGGCGACGACCACGTCAACAACACCCCGCGCCAGATCAACATCATCCGCGCGCTGGGCGGCACGCCGCCGGTCTACGCCCACCTGCCGACCGTGCTTAACGAGCAGGGCGAGAAGATGAGCAAGCGCCATGGCGCGATGGCCGTGACCGGCTACCGCGACGAGGGCTATCTGCCCGAAGCCGTGCTGAACTACCTGGCGCGCCTGGGCTGGGCCCACGGCGACGCCGAGATCTTCTCGCGCGAGCAGTTCGTTGAATGGTTCGACCTGGAGCACCTGGGTAAGTCGCCCGCCCAGTACAACCCCGAGAAGCTGGCCTGGCTGAACAACCACTACATCAAGGTCGGCGACAACCAGCGCCTGGCCACGCTGACGCAGCCGTTTATCGAGGCGCTCGGCGGCAAGGTGGAAGGGGCGGACCTGGCCGGCGTGGTGGCGCTGGTGAAGGACCGCGCCAATACGCTGAAGGAGGTCGCGCAGGCGGCGCTGCTGTTCTATCGCGGCGAGCCGCAGGCGGAAGCCGCGCTCAAGGCCGAGCACCTGACCCCGGAAATCCAGCCCGCGCTGGCGGTGCTGGCCGCCCAGCTGGCCGCGCTGCCGGAATGGAAGCGCGAAGCCATCAGCGCCACCTTCAAGGCCGTGCTCGCCGAGTTCGGCCTGAAGATGCCCAAGCTGGCCATGCCGGTGCGCCTGCTGGTGGCCGGCCAGCTGCAGACGCCGGGCATCGATGCGGTGCTGGAACTGTTCGGCCGCGACACGGTGCTGCGCCGCCTGGCGGCAGCTGCATAAAAAGTCGTAAAAAGTCCGCGCCGGGGGCTTGCGCTCCGGGCCGGACTTGCGCATAATCTCTTTCTCCCTGCAGCGCGGTCCCTGACCAAGCTGGCTGGTGGATCCGCAAGGATCTTCGCAATCTCCGAACTGATTTTTGAAGTGACGGGAAAGCGAAAAAAGCTGAAACGGGAGCTTGCAAAGATTAATGGTTGATATATAATCTTGGCTTCGCCTGAAACGGTAGTTAATTCAGGCGAAAGCGCAGCAAGTTGCAGTAAATGGCAGTACCATGGGGCTATAGCTCAGCTGGGAGAGCGCTTGCATGGCATGCAAGAGGTCAGCGGTTCGATCCCGCTTAGCTCCACCAAGATTTAGGTGTCATCCAGGTTGTTTGGGGTGGCGCCAGACGGAACGTGTTGAAAGACAAGTTTCTGTCCCCTTCGTCTAGAGGCCTAGGACATCACCCTTTCACGGTGAGTACAGGGGTTCGAATCCCCTAGGGGACGCCATAACAACAGGGCGTAATCAGACGCCCAGTCGACTGAAGCGAAGCTTCGGAAGACGCCGACTAAGGAGTGGTAGTTCAGTCGGTTAGAATACCGGCCTGTCACGCCGGGGGTCGCGGGTTCGAGTCCCGTCCACTCCGCCAAAACTGAACCCGCATGGTTTGCACCATGCGGGTTTTTCTTTGGGTGAGGGATTATGTCGTTAATCGCTGCAAACGCAATAAAAAATGTTGCATTCGTTGCGAAATTCGCTATATAATCCTGTCTTCGCTGCAAATGCTGCGGTAAGCGGCAGGCAGCGAAGGTGGTTCCAGCAGTAACCGTCCAGCCGTACCGGATACGGGGCTATAGCTCAGCTGGGAGAGCGCTTGCATGGCATGCAAGAGGTCAGCGGTTCGATCCCGCTTAGCTCCACCAGAATTTGGGAAGCGTCTGAAAAGAAGCTTCCCAGGCGCGAAAAAGCCTGCTATGATGGCGGTCTTTCCAGCGCAAGACAGAAAACGCGTTGTAAAACAAGTTTCTGTCCCCTTCGTCTAGAGGCCTAGGACATCACCCTTTCACGGTGAGTACAGGGGTTCGAATCCCCTAGGGGACGCCATAACAACAGGGCGTAATCAGACGCCCAGTCGACTGAAGCGAAGCTTCGGAAGACGCCGACTAAGGAGTGGTAGTTCAGTCGGTTAGAATACCGGCCTGTCACGCCGGGGGTCGCGGGTTCGAGTCCCGTCCACTCCGCCAAATTAGAACGCCCGCGCAAGCGGGCGTTTTTCTTTTCCGGCTGCTGAAATCGCGGCCGCCGCCCTTGCGGGCGGCCAGTGCCAGAGTCAGTTTTCCGGATCCTTGCTGACCCGGCTGAAATACCGCACCAGCAGCACGCCTGCAATCGCCAGGCTGATGCTGTTGGCCAGCCAGAAGCCGCTGGCGCCGCGCGTGAAGGCCGGCATGCCCTCGATCAGCCCGAAGCCCAGCACATAACCCCCGCCCAGTCCGATGCCCCACAGCGAGCCGGCGTAGATCAGCGTCGGAATCAGCGCGATCTTGTACGCGCGCAGGATAAACGCCGTCATCACCTGCACCGCGTCGAAGGCCTGGTAGAACGCCACGAACAGCACCAGCGGCAGCGCTGCCGCGACCACCGCGGGATCGCTCGCGTAGGCATGCAGCACCGGCTTGCGCAGCAGCCACAGCAGGACCCCGGTCAGCACCGCCAGCGTCACCGCCATGCGGATGCCGCGCCAGGCAAGGCGGCTGGCGCCGGCCAGGTCGCGCGCGCCGAGATGCTGTGCCACCAGCGTCGAGGTGGCAATCCCCAGCGACAGCGGCAGCATGTAGGCCACCGCGCCCAGGTTGGCGATGATCTGGTGCCCGGCCAGCGTCACCGTGCCCAGGCGCGTGATGAAGATCGACATCAGCGTGAACGAGGTGATCTCGATCAGGTAGGTCAGGCCCATCGGCAGGCCCAGCCGCAGCAGCGCGCGCAGCGGGGCGGCAGCCGGCCAGCTCCACATACTGAAGATCCGCAGCGGGTGATAGGCGCTGCCATAGCGCAGGATCAGCAGCCCGGCGATGCACCAGGCCCAGCTGATCAGCGTTGAGGCCAGGCCGCAGCCGGGGCCGCCCATGGCCGGCACGCCCAGGCCGCCGTGGATGAACCAGGCATTGAGCGGCACCTTCAGCGCCAGCCCGCCGATCTGCAGCACCGTCACCATGATCGGGCGCGACAGCGCATTGTTCAGCGCCGAGTAGATGCGGAAACCCAGCGCCGCCGGCAGCCCGAAGGCTCCGAAGTGCAGGTAGGCAGTGGCCTTCTCGACCAGTTCGGGCGGCGCCTTGGCGAAAGCAAGCAGCGGGGCCGGGAAGGCCAGCAGCAGCACGCCCGGAATCGCCAGCGCGGCGCCCAGCCATGCGGCCTGCCGGACCTCGGCGCCGATCGCCTCGATGCGGCCGGCGCCATAGAGCTGGCCGGCGATGGGCGACAGCGCCTGCAATACGCCCATCAGGCTGATATAGATGGTGACATAGATCGAGCCGCCCAGGCCCACGGCGGCCAGGTCGGTCGCCGAGGCGCGCCCGGCCATTGCGGTATCGATGACGCCAAAGGCAATAACGGCAAGCTGGCCGGCCAGCACTGGGCCGGCCAGGCTGGCGATACGGCGAAGGTCTTGGAACAGGGTCATTCAGGGCTCGGCAGGCTTGGTCAGGGCTGGATGGTCAGCCCCGCAGCCGCCTGCGGCCGGAATGGTTCGATGGCGCGACAGGCGCTGCGGTGGTAGTGACGCCGGAAAGGGCTCAGGGCTGGCGCGGCAGGCGGCGCCGCGGCAGGTCGGGGCGCGGATGGACGGCGCGCGCGGTATCGACCAGCCGGTACATGCGGAAGCGCTCGTCGCGGTCCGCGGGGCGGCGGCCTTCCCAGATCAGCCGCCACTCGAAATGCGAGATATTGCCCGGCTCGCCATAGTCGACCGCGTCATGGCGCAGCAGCACGTCGCAGCCGTCGTTGGGGCCGCCAAAGCGGATATGGCCGAAATAGGCAAACGACGCCAGCTGCGCATCGCCCATGCGGATCGGCTGGACGCACTGGTAGGCAGGCGGCAGCGCCATCGCCGCAGCCTGGGCCACGTCGCGGTAGGTCTTGCCGTAGTTGATCGAGGGCAGCCACAGCGTCATGGCCATGACCCACATCAGGGTGGTGCCGGCGGCGGAAATCACCACCGGGCGCCAGATCTGCTTGGGCGCGCGCGACAGCCGCCAGCGCACGATCAGCACCCACGCGACCGTGGCCGCCAGCGCGAACACCACCGCGGCGATGGTGAACTCATGCTGGTAGCCGGGCAGCTGGCGGAAGACGTTGCGTGCGATGCGCGGCGGCCAGCCGGTGGTCTTGGCGATCCACATGAACCAGACCGTGCCGCCGAAGATGGTGAAGAACAGCAGCGCGAACCAGTCGATCGCGTTGATCACGCCGCGCGCCAGCGTGGGCAGCGCGAATGCGGCCAGCACGGCCATCGGCGGCAGCAGCAGGATGAACTGCACGTCGCCGGCACTGCGCTGCAGGAACAGCAGCACCAGCACCGGCAGCAGCAGCGCCAGCGGCGCCGCCACATGGGGGGCGCGGCGCATGCCGGTCCATGCGATCCAGGCCCAGCCCGCGATCGGCCAGACCGGCCACGTGTACAGGAACAGGTTGCGCACGTTGAAGCCGAAGGTCGCCACATTGGGCGAGCCGTAGCTGCGGCGGTCATAGCGCGACCATTCGCGGATGAAGGTCACCGCCTCGTCGCGGTCGGCCGCGCCGAAGTAGGCGGCCGCCAGCCACGCCGACACCATCAGCAGCGCCAGCGGAATGCCGATGGCGGCCAGGCGCCGCCACGGCAGCGGCTTGCACACCAGTGCGCAGACTGCGCTGCCTCCCAGCAGCGCCAGCGGCAGCAGGGGCCCGCTGGCCAGCGCCAGCCCGCCCAGCGCGGCACCATAGACCAGGCTGCCCTGGATGGGCTTGTCGAGGCTGCGCACCATGCCGTACAGGGCCAGTGCGATAAAGGCGACCTGGCCGACCTGCGGCGTGGTCTCGTGCCCGCGCATGGCCAGGCCCACGCAGGCCAGGAAGATCAGCAGCGCGCCGTCGGCCAGCGTGCGGCCGTAATCGCGCGCGTTGGGCTGGCCGCCGAAGGCGTAGGCAAATGGCTGGACCTCGTCGCGCCGGCCCAGCAGGTAGGTGGTGTACCAGATGCAGGCGCAGGTCGCGAAGAAGAACAGCGCCGTGGCCAGCCGCGCGGCGTCGGCCGCGCCCAGCCAGCTGCCGAAGCCGCGGATCATCAGCGCGCCGATCCAGAACACCAGCGGGCCGTCCTCGCTGTACGGGCGGCCGACGATATTCGGCATCAGCCAGTCGTGCAGGTTGCCGGTGGCCAGCTGCCACATCACGCCAAAGCCGGCGGCGTCCTCGTTCTTCCACGGGTCGCGGCCGAACAGGCCGACCAGGCCATAGATGATGCAGATCGCCAGCAGCAGCGCGCGCGGCAGGGCGCCGGTCGCGGCAGCGGTCAACTGGACGGGGGAGGTATTGGCTTGACGCATCGATGCTCAGGTCGGGCCGTGGCGCAATGGCGCGAAGGCCACAGTATCGCGCATGCGGCGGCCGCGCGGGCCGTGGCATGGCGTGGAAGCCTCACGGGGTGTGGGGTAAATCCAATGAATGCGGCGGTACCGGTCGTGGTCCGGCATAAAAGCAAAGAGGCAGCCGATGCTGCCTCTTTGCTGTTTCGCACAGGCCCCGGAGCATCTGTCCGCAGGCCTTGCGAAGCGGGGTTCGCTGAAAGCGATTTACTTCGCAGCCTTGCCCAGCTTGTTGCCGAACTTCTGGCGGAACTTTTCCACGCGGCCGGCCGTGTCCATGATCTTCTGGGTGCCGGTGTAGAACGGGTGCGATTCCGACGAGACTTCGATCTTGGCCAGCGGGTATTCCTTGCCGTCCTTCACGATCTTGTCCTTGGTCTGGATGGTCGAGCGGGTGATGAAGCTGAAGTCGCTGGACATGTCCTGGAACACGACTTCGCGGTAATTCGGGTGAATGCCTTCTTTCATGATGAGTCCTTTCTGGTTGGGTAGCCAGTCCGTTGCAATCCGCTGTTCTCCGCCGAGGGCGAGAGCGTGCATGGCGCGGCGACGAACGAACCACTTGCCGGTAACGGGCAAACCGGGATTATGGCAGAAAAACAAATACTTGGGGAAGAGGCAGCGCCACGCGCGGCACAGAAAGTGTTGCGCAGGAATATGGCAAAAGCATCACATGGAGGCCGGGTCCTGGCGATAGAAGACGGCCAGCGACTGGTATACAAGCGGCCAGTGCCGCGCCAGCCCGGTCGGCTCGACAAAAAATGCCTCTGACGTCACGGCAAAGAACTCGCTCGGCGCCTCGGTCCCGTATGGGTCGATGATGCGCAGTGCCGGCGGCAGCCGCTCCGGGTGCTCCCAGTCGGCCTCGTCGCGTGCCTCCCAGGCCTCGGCAAAGCGGTCGTACTCGGTCAGGAAGGTCTCGGCCCAGGCTTCCGCGTCGATGTCCGGGTGCAGCACGCGCGAGAAGGGCGGCACGCCGTCGGGCTCGCCGTCGAGCATGTCCAGCTTGTGGGCGAACTCGTGGATGACCACGTTGTAGGTATCGGCCGGCAGTTCGTGGTCGCTGTCGATGCCGGCCCCGGGGGTGTGCACGTCGGGCCAGGACAGGATCACCGGCCCGTGCTCCCAGGCCTCGCCGCTGGCTTCCTCGACCACGCCGTGCACCAGGCCGATCTCGTCCTGCACGGTCCGGCGGATGATGAACTCGCCCGGGTAGAGCACGATGCCGTGCCAGCCCCGGTACCAAGGCAGCCCCAGCTTCAGGATCGGCACGCAGGCCTGCACGGCAACGCTGGCCACCATGTCGTCGGCCAGCGGCAGGTCGTGCGCGGTGGAGTATTCCTTGTCAGCGATGAACAGCGTGGCCAGCTCGCGCAGCGCCGCGAGGTCTTCGCTGCCGTAGCGTTGCACGAACGGCAGCGTGGCGACCGTGCGCGCCCACAGCGCATCGGGGATGGCGTAGTGCTCCAGCTTGCGGGCCCGCGAGCGGGTGCGCAGGAATGAGGTCAGTTTGCCGAGCATGGGCGTAGCGCGGTGCGCTGTGAAATGGTCCGGCAACAAAAAAGGTCGGGCAACAAAAAAAGGCGTGCCGTGGCACGCCTTCCTGTCCGCCTTGCGGCGATGCTGCGTTGACGCTGCAGCGAGGGCTCAGCCGCCTCTGCGCATCATATCGAAAAACTCGGCGTTGTTCTTCGTGGCCTTCATCTTGTCCATGATGAATTCCATCGCCTGCACTTCATCCATGTCGGAGATGAACTTGCGCAGGATCCAGATCTTCTGCAGGATTTCCGGCTTGATCAGCAGCTCTTCGCGGCGCGTGCCCGACTTGTTCAGGTTGATCGACGGGTAGACGCGCTTCTCGGCCAGGCGGCGTTCCAGGTGCACTTCCATGTTGCCGGTGCCCTTGAACTCTTCATAGATCACGTCGTCCATGCGGCTGCCGGTTTCGATCAGCGCGGTGGCGATGATGGTCAGCGAACCGCCTTCTTCCAGGTTGCGCGCGGCACCGAAGAAGCGCTTCGGGCGCTGCAGCGCGTTGGCGTCCACGCCACCGGTCAGCACCTTGCCCGAGGCCGGCACCACGGTGTTGTAGGCCCGCGCCAGGCGGGTGATCGAGTCCAGCAGGATCACCACGTCGCGCTTCAGTTCGACCAGGCGCTTGGCCTTCTCGATCACCATTTCGGCAACCTGGACGTGGCGGATGGCCGGTTCGTCGAAGGTCGACGCAACCACTTCGCCGCGCACCGATCGCATCATCTCGGTCACTTCTTCCGGGCGTTCGTCGATCAGCAGCACGAACAGGTCCGCTTCCGGATGGTTGTTGGCAATCGCGTGGGCGATGTGCTGCAGCATCACGGTCTTGCCGGACTTGGGCGATGCCACCAGCAGCGCACGCTGGCCGCGGCCGATCGGCGCGATCATGTCGATGATGCGGCCGGTGATGTTCTCTTCAGCCTTGATATCGCGTTCGAGCGTGAGCGGCCGGTTCGGGTGCAGCGGCGTCAGGTTCTCGAACATGATGCGGTTCTTGACCGCTTCGGGCGGCTGCCCGTTGACCTTGTCCACCTTGACCAGTGCAAAGTAGCGTTCGCCGTCCTTGGGCGTACGCACTTCACCCTCGATCGAATCGCCGGTGTGCAGGTTGAAGCGGCGGATCTGGGACGGACTGATGTAGATGTCGTCCGTGCTGGCCAGATACGAGGTTTCGGGCGAGCGCAGGAAGCCGAAGCCGTCGGGCAGCACCTCCAGCGTGCCGTCTCCAAAGATGGTTTCGCCCATCTTGGCGCGCTTCTTCAGGATCGCAAACATCAGTTCCTGTTTGCGCATCCGTTGTGCGTTGTCGATCTCGAGCGTAGCCGCCATTTCGAGAAGCGCAGACACGTGAAGCGATTTGAGTTCTGTCAGGTGCATAGACGAGGGGTACAGATGGGCCCGGACGGGCGAGACCTAAAGGGAAGGGGGGAAATGAGCGAACGCTCGGGGAGTTGTTGGTGGCATCTTAGCACAATCCGACCGGCGCGCCAGGATGTGGCGCACGCACGTCGGATCGTGACAAAACCGGGACCGTGGGTCAGGTCCCGGCGCGCAGCTTACAGGTTGCCGTCGAGGAAGGCGGTCAGTTGCGACTTGGACAGCGCGCCGACCTTCTGGGCCGCGACTGCGCCGTTCTTGAACAGGATCAGCGTCGGGATGCCGCGGATGCCGAACTTGGCCGGCACCTGCTGGTTTTCATCGACGTTGATCTTGGCGATCTGCAGCTTGTCGCCGTAGTCCTTGGCGACTTCGTCCAGGATCGGCGCGATCATCTTGCAGGGGCCGCACCATTCCGCCCAGAAGTCGAGCAGGACGGGTTTGTCGGAC
Organism: Cupriavidus sp. CPT47-8839-RL05A; assembly: GCF_058792255.1. Lineage (NCBI taxonomy): Bacteria > Pseudomonadati > Pseudomonadota > Betaproteobacteria > Burkholderiales > Burkholderiaceae > Cupriavidus > Cupriavidus sp. CPT47-8839-RL05A. The sequence continues at coordinate 111,076 of NZ_JBYTEG010000021.1, forward strand.
TGGAGGACGTCAGCATCGAAGGAGGCGTCGCTCACATACTTGATTTGTTCGCTCATGGCGGAAAACCTCTGGTTTCGCTCTGTTTATGTTGAAGGCTGGAGACTTCGGAGGGCCGAACCGTTACCTTACACGAGATTGCGCGGACCCGTCGGGCTGCCTCCGCAGCCCGCAAACAGGCTGTGGGGGCCGCTGCCGCGCCCGGTGCTGCCGATATGTTACCAGTTTGCCGATTTTCAAGACCGGCCTGGCAAACACTCGAAAGCGCGCCGGCACGGAAATGATTCTGCTGCAAGCGGGGGATTCATTGAAATGCTTATTTTCTATGGCGCCGAGAGATTCGGGTAATCGCTTGCGGCGTGCGGGAGGGTGTGTCATAGAATGCACTTGTGCGCGCCGCGCGGTGCCGATTGCGTGTGGCGTGCGCGTAGAATAGAAAGCGGTTCGCGGGCGGCGCCAGCGGACCAATCTTGCATCCTGCGCCACTGACTAGGTCATCGACATGAACACCGATCCCCGCAAGCCTTCGCAGCCCGAGCCCGAGCCCGGCCAGGCGCCGGACGTGGACCACCTGAGCGATGCGCTGGACCATATCAGCAGCGCCGTGGAGACCAACAGCATCGCCAGCGGTGCCGCACGCGGCCTGGTCTACAGCATCATCGAGACCCTCGGTACCCTGGTGGGCGACCCGGACCTGCCCGAGCATGCGCGCTCCGGCTATGAGGGCCTGCTCGAGACCGCGCGCGAGATCCGCGCCCGGCTGGAAGGCGGTTCGGACTGAGCCGTTCCGCCTGCCCCTGCATCACACTTGCCGCCAGCCGCCCAGGCCGGCGGCGCCCGTATTGTTTCCGTTGCATCCTGACGCTTTCGCCGACCGACGCAGTTCGCGCAGCCATTCCGGGCTGCGCCCCACGCGCCCATGACGTCGCTACGTTTCCGCCCTGGCCCTGATTTCCTCGACCAGGCCGCCACCGCTGCCTGGTATTTCCTCGACCGCTGCGGCGCGCCGGAGGCGGGCGCGCACGTGGTCGTGCCCACCGCGGCGCAGATCCCGGGCGTGCGCCAGGCACTGGACGCCGCCGCGCGCGCGGCAGGCAGCCCGCGGCTGCTGCCGCGCGTGCTGACGCTGGGCCACTGGCTGCTCGACCTGCCGCCCGAGGGCGCCCCGGTGCGCAGCCCGGCCGCACGCCTGCTGGCCGTGCAGCAGGCGGTGCGCGGGCAGGACTGGCTGCGCCGCGCCTTCGGCGCCCAGAACGAGACCGCCGCCTGGGGCCTGTCGCAGACGCTGCTGTCGATCTGCGACGAGCTCAACGCGCGCTGGCTCGAAGACGCCGCCATCCGCGACGATGACGAGATCGACGGCGACGATCGCGCCGGCCTGCTGCAGGGCGCGCTGGAACGGACCTATTCGCATCTGTCCGAGCGCTTCCTCGGCGAAGAGGCGCGCATCGTGCTGGCATTCTGGCAGGCGCTGTCCGGTCCGGACGATCCGCTGCCGGCGCGGCGCCGCGCCTTGCGCGATCTGTCGCAGCAGCTGCGCGGCCCGGTGATCTGGATTGCCCCGACCCCGCCCACGCCGCTTGAAGCCGCGTTCCTGCGCGATGCCGCCGAGCTGGTGCCGGTGCTGCAGGTCGGCTATGACTGGACCGGGCAGGGCGAGAGCGATGCCGACTGGTACCAGACGCTGCTGGCGCTGTGGCCGGAAGCAAGGATCGCCGACGATGCCGAAGCCGTCGCCCCCGCGCCGGCCATGCCTGCGCTGCCGCCGCAGCGTTCGTCGATCCGCGTGATCGGCAGCGCGCGCTTCGAGGACGAAGCCGCCGCGGCAGCCGCGCAACTGGTGCAGTGGCTCAATGAAGGCCGCCGCCAGGTGGCGCTGGTCGCGCACGACCGCGTGGTGGCGCGGCGCGCCCGCGCCTTGCTGGCGCGCGCCGGGGCACCGGTGCGCGACGAGACCGGCTGGAAGCTTTCCACCACGCGCGCGGCCGCCGCGCTGATGCGCTGGTTCGACCTGCTGGTGCGCGACGGCGACACCGCCGCGCTGCTGGACCTGCTCAAGAGCCCGTTCTGCCTGCCGGAGGTTGCCGGGCGCGGCGCGGCCATCGCGCTGCTTGAGCGCCAGGTGCGGCGCGAAGGCATTACCGGCGGCTGGGCGCGCCTGCGCCAGCTGTTCGGGAGCGCACCGACTGCCGCGCAGCAAGCTGCCGCGGAAGACGAGGATGCCGCCGAAGCGCCGCGCCGCGCCGCGCACGCGCTCGTCGCCGTGCTCGCCGACGAGGCGGCGCGCTGGCCGCGCGGGCTCGCGCAGCATCCGCTGGCAACCTGGCTGGAACGGCTCGACGGCATGCTCGACGGCCTCGGCATGCGCGCGGCGCTGGCCGCGGACGATGCCGGCAGCCAGCTGCTCGATGCGCTGGCGCGGCTGCAGGAGTTGCCGCTGGACGAGACTGGCGGCCATGCCACGCTGTCGCAGGGCGAGTTCCGCGCGATGCTGTCGGCGCTGCTGGAATCGGTCGCCTACAAGGAGCCCTCGGCCAGCGGCCCGGCGCGCATCACCATCCTGCCCCTGAACGGCGCGCGCATGCGCCGCTTCGAGGGCGTGGTGATCGTCGGCTGCGATGACGCGCAACTGCCGTCCAGCGCCGCCGAGCTGATGTTCTTTTCCAACCAGATGCGGCGCGAGCTGGACCTGGAAGACCGCGAGGCCCGCTTTGCCCAACAGGCGCGCGACTTGGCCGAGGTGCTGCTGAACAACGACGACGTGGTGCTGACCTGGCAACGCTACGGCAGCCGCGGCGAGCCGCATCATGTGTCGGGCTGGATCGAGCGCCTGGCGGCGTGCTGCGCGCGCGCGGGCGTCAGCATCGAAGCCGCCGCCGCAGCACAGGCGCACGAGACCTTTGCCGATCCGCAGGGCATGCCGGCGCCGGCGGCGGAGCCCGCGCTGGTGCCGGTGCGCTGGAGCGCGCAGGCCTACAACATGCTGCGCCGCTGCCCCTACCAGTTCTTCGCCGGCCGCATGCTGGGCCTGGCCGGGCTGGAGACAGTCAGCGACGAGCTGGAGAAACGCGAGATCGGCGAACACCTGCACCACGTGCTGCTGCGCTACCACAAGGACCTGCAGGCGCGCCGTGAGCGTGGCGAGACGCTGGCGGACGACCAGCGCCTGGCCCGCCTGGCCGAGATTTCCGAAGACGTGTTCGGCGCGCTGATGGCCGAGGACGGCAATGCCATTGCCTACTACCGGCGCTGGCGCGAGGTGATGCCGTCGTATGTCGCCTGGCAATCCGCGCGCGAGGCCGAGGGCTGGTTCTGGCGCGGCGGCGAGCTCGACGCCGGCATCGACCTGCCGATGCCCGACGGCCAGCCGCTGCGCCTGACCGGGCGCATCGACCGGCTTGACCAGGGCCCGGGCGGGGCGCATGCCGTGCTCGACTACAAGACGCAGAGCGCCACCCGCCTCAAGCGCAAGCTGGCCGAGGTCGAGGAAGACTGCCAGCTGCCGTTCTACGGCCTGCTGCGCGCCGATGCGGCAGCCGGCAGCTGGGTATCGCTCGAAGGCGCGCGCGAGGGCGCAGCGGCGGCGCAGCGCGAAGTCGGCCTGCCCGATTTTGAAGCCGCCGTCATCTGGCTGGAACGGCAGATGCGCGACGACGTCATGCGCCTGCGCCAGGGCGCCAGGCTGCCGGCCTTCGGCGATGCCTCCGCCTGCCTGTATTGCACCGCCCGCGGCCTGTGCCGCAAGGGCTTCTGGGAATCCACCGCCGTGCCGGCGCTGACATCATGACGCCCCACGATCCGCACCACGTCCAGCCTTACCAGCGCGACGGCGAACCCGTTTCCGAGACCGAGTTCACGCGCGCCGCCTGCGATCCCGCGCGCTCGGTGGTGGTTGAGGCCTGTGCCGGCAGCGGCAAGACCTGGCTGCTGGTGGCGCGGCTGGTGCGCTTGCTGCTGGCCGGCGCCGCGCCGCACGAGATCCTGGCCATCACCTTCACGCGCAAGGCCGCCGAAGAAATGCGCGACCGCCTGCTGGAGGTGCTGGCACAGCTGTCGCGCGACAGCGACGACGACGTGATCGCCGCTCTGGTGCAGCGCGGCCTGACGCCCGACGCCGCGCGCGAGACGCTGCCGCGTGCGCGGCGCCTGCATGCGCAGGTGCTGGCCGCGCCCGGGCGCATGGCCATCGATACCTTCCACGGCTGGTTCGGCACGCTGCTGCGCGGCGCGCCGCTGGCCTCGGGCATCGTGCCGGGCGCGGCGCTGCGCGAAGATGCGCTACGCATGAAACGCGAAGCCTGGGCCCCGGTCTGGCGCGCGCTGGCCACGGAGCAATACACCGACTTGCGCGCCGCGTGGGAAACGCTGGTCGATACCGTGGGCGACTTCCAGGCACGCGCGCTGCTGGACGCGATGTTCCATGCCCGCAGCGAATGGTGGGCGATGCAGGAGGGCGGCGACCCGCTGCAGGCGCTGTCCGACTGCCTGGGCGAAGACGCCCGGGGCGACGTGCTGCTGCAGGCGCTGGCCGACGAAGGCTGGCGCGATGCCTGCGAGTCGCTGGCGCTGCGCCTGGGCGCGGCCGGCAAGACCGAGCAGACCCACGCCGGCCGCATCACCGATGCGCTGATGGCGATCACCGCGTGGCGCGAAGCGGGCGCGGTGCCCGGCAAGCCCGCCGAACGGGCGTTCGCGCAGTTGCGCGCCGCGTTCTTCACCACCACCGGCGGCCCGCGTTCGCTGCGGCGCACCGCGGCGCTGGTCAAGGCCGCCGGCGGCGAAGGCATGGTCGATGCGTTGCTGGACGAGCATGCCTCGATCTGCGCCATGCTTGACGACATCAGCGCGCGTTGTTGCGAAGCCGCGGTGCTGGCGATCAACCGCGCGCTGTTCTGCATCGGCGATGCCTTGCTGACGCGCTACCAGCGGCACAAGGACGAGCAGCGCGCGATGGACTTCGCCGACCTGGAATGGCAGGCCGCGCGCCTGATGTCGGACGAAGAGACCGCCACCTACCTGCAGGTGCGGCTCGACGCGCGTTACCGCCATCTGCTGCTCGACGAGTTCCAGGACACCAACCCGCTGCAGTGGCGCATCCTGCAGGGCTGGCTGGCCGGCTATGCGGGCCTGGGCGAGCGGCCGACGGTGTTCCTGGTGGGCGATCCCAAGCAGTCGATCTACCGTTTCCGGCGCGCCGATGCACGGCTGTTCGGCGCGGCCGGCGAGATGCTGCGCGATGCGTTCGGCGCCACCGTGCTGCGCACCAACCGAACCCGGCGCAACCGTGCCGAAGTGCTGGACTGGGTCAACGCCGTGTTCGACAGCGCGCGCGCCGAGGGCCGCTATCCGCTGTACGCGACCCAGACCACGGCACTGGCCGGAGGCAACGGGCCGGTCTGGCTGCTGCCGCTGGTGGAGCCCGAGGACAAGGCCGAAGACGCCGTTGACGATGGTGCAGAGGACAAGGGCGCCGAAGCCGCCTCCGCCCATCGCGACACGCTGCTGCAGCCACGCCGGCAGGCCGGCGATTCGCTGCGGCTGGAAGAGGGCCGGCGCGTGGCCGCGTGGCTGCGCCTGGTGCGCGACACCGTGCCGGTCCATGAGGGCGGCGAACAGCGCCCCGCGCGCTGGAGCGACATGCATCTGCTGGTGCGCCGCAAGACCCATCTGGCTGACTATGAGCGCGCGCTGCGCGAGGCCGGCATTCCGTGCCTGAGCCCGCGCCGCGGCGGCCTGCTGGCCACGCTCGAGGCGCTGGACCTGTCGGCGTTGCTGGCGTTCCTGATGACGCCGGAATCGGACCTGGATCTCGCGCACGTGCTGAAGAGCCCGCTGGTGGGCGCGACTGACGACGACCTGCTGGCGCTGGCCCGGATCGAATGCGAGGGCGGCTGGTGGGCACGCATCGAGTCAGGCGGCCTGCCCGAACACGTATCCGATGCGCTGCGCGAAGGCGTGCAGCGCTTGCGCCAGTGGCTGCGCGTCGCGCCGCACCGGCCGGTGCATGACCTGATCGACCAGATCTTCCACGGCGGCGAAGTGCGGCGCCGTTATGCCGAGGCCGCGCCGCCGGATATCCGCGAACAGGTGCTGGCCAACCTCGATGCCTTCCTGAAGCTGTCGCTGGACCTCGACGGCGGGCGCTATCCGAGCCTGCCGAAATTTATCGACGAGCTGCAGGAAATCCGCCGCGGCGACGAGGGCGAAAGCCCCGATGAAGGCGGCATGGGCGAGAGCGCCGAAGACGTGGAGCCGGCCGAGGACGATCCGGCGTTTGCCGGCCTCGACGCGGTCCATATCCTGACCGTGCATGCAGCCAAGGGCCTGGAGGCGCCGTTCGTGGTGCTGCTCGATGCCAATCACAGCGAGCCGGCCGCGGACCGGGGCGGCATCCTGGTCGACTGGCCGCCGTCGTCGCCGGTGCCTCGGCATTTCTCGGCCTACGGCAAGCGCAGCGAGCGCGGGCTGGCGCGGGCGCCGTTGTTCGAGTCAGAGGCGGCGCTGGGCGAGCGCGAGAACTGGAACCTGCTGTACGTGGCCATGACGCGCGCGCAGCAGGGCCTGCTGGTCAGCGGGGTCAAGGGCCGGGCCAGCCGCAGCGGTTCGGGCGAGGGCAATGCCGAGATCGCCGGCAGCTGGTATGTGCGGCTGCAGGCCGCGGGCGTCGGCGAGATGGTGCCGGCCTATCCGGGCGAGCTGGCCGATGCGCAGGACCAGGCCCCGATGCCCGCGCGCCTGAGCGAGCCGGTGCGCTTTACCGACTTCCGGCTGCGCTATCGCGATGCAGTGGATGCGCGGCAGGGGACCGCGCTTGAAGAAGAGGGCGAGGCCGAAGCCGAAGACGAGTCCGACGGCATCGTCTTCAACGCCGCGGCCGCCCGCCACGGCGAGCTGGTGCATGCTTTGCTGGAGCGCCTGACGCGCTATCCCGAAGCCTTTGCCGGCGTGCCGGGGATCGACACCGCATTGCGCTGGTTCCCGCTGACGGGCGCGCACACCGGGGCGGCACGGCAGGCGTGGCGGCAACAGGTGGCGCAAGCGCTGGAGGCGGTGGCGGCGATGCTGCGCGCACCGGCGCTGGCGCCGTTGCTGGGGGCGGGGGACGCCCGCAGCGCGCGCAATGAAGTCGAACTCTATGACGCGCGCGGCCGGCTGCTGCGCATCGACCGGCTGGTGGAATTCGACGACCGCGTGGTGATCGTCGACTACAAGCTGCGGCTCCTGCCGCAGGAGCATGCCGCCTACCGCGCGCAGCTGGGCCGCTATGCGGCTGCGCTTGCGCCGATGTTCCCGGGCAAGCGTATCGAGGCCGGCGTGGCCACTGCGGACGGAGAATGGATTCCCGCCGAGCGTCTGGCGCCGCCGATGCCGCAGCAGGGCTCGCTGTTCTGACGGCTGGCGTGGCACCCGGACAGGGTGCCAGAATCGGCGCAAAATGGGGTGTGCAGCGCGCGCGCTCGCGGCCCGGCTGTACTAAAGTGACAGGGACTGCGCTGCGAACGACTCGTGCGTGCGGATACAGCGAGAGGGGTACGGCAGGAGGGGGTGTGAGGTGGACGAGCCTGACCCTCGGCACTGGCGGAAAACGGCTGTGGCTGCTTCGTTCCCGACCTGACCAGGTTGACCGCGCCACCATGCGAGGAGGCCCGTCCGAGCGGCATTGTACCCCAGACCGCGATACCGCGGAGAAATTGCGTTGAATGCCCTTTGCAGTGGTGGGTCATTGCCCGCGGCAAATGCGTCGGCTTGATCTGGCGCAGGTAACGCGGGCCGCGGCGGCCCGACCATTCACCGACCCAGACCGTGGTGAGCCAATACATGAACGCAAACGACCAGATCATTCGCGGCGCCCTGGCGCCGCAGGAAATCTCCTCCGAAGTCCTGATCGAGAAGTACGCCAAGGGCGAAGAGCGCAGCATTGCCGATGTCAGGCAACGCGTGGCGCGCGCGCTGGCGCAGGCCGAACCCGAGGACCAGCGCGAGGCCTGGAGCGCGCGCTTCCTGTGGGCGCAGGAAAACGGCTTCGTGCCGGCCGGACGCATCAACTCGGCGGCGGGCACCGGCATCCAGGCCACGCTGATCAACTGCTTCGTGCAGCCGGTGGGCGATTCGGTGTCGGAGCCGCGCGAGGGCCGCCCCAGCATCTATACGGCGGTGGCGCAGGCCGCCGAAACCATGCGCCGCGGCGGCGGCGTGGGCTATGACTTCTCGGCGATCCGACCGGCCGGCGCGCTGGTGCGGGCCACGCATTCGCGCGCCTCGGGGCCGGTGTCGTTCATGAAAGTGTTTGACGCATCGTGCGCCACCGTGGAATCCGCCGGCGCCCGCCGCGGCGCGCAGATGGGCGTGCTGCGCTGCGACCATCCCGATATCGAGAGCTTTATCCACGCCAAGGACAAGGGCGACCTCAGCAACTTCAATATCTCCATCGGCGTCACTGACGCCTTCATGCAGGCCGTGCAGGCAGACGGCGAGGTCGAACTGGTGCATGAGGCCGAGCCGGGCGCCGATATGATCGCCGCAGGAGCTTATCGCCGCGACGACGGCCAGTGGGTGTACCGGCGCGTGCCGGCGCGCAACCTGTGGGACCAGGTCATGCAGGCCACCTACGACCATGCCGAGCCGGGCATCCTGTTCCTGTCGCAGATCAATGCCGACAACAACCTTTATTACTGCGAGCGCATCGAGGCCACCAACCCGTGCGCCGAGCAGCCGCTGCCATCCTATGGCTGCTGCTGCCTGGGCTCGATCAATCTGACGCGCTTCGTGCGCCAGCCGTTCTCGCCGCAGGCCGAATTCGATTTCGATGCCTTTGCCGAAGTGGTGCGTGTGGCCACGCGCATGCTCGACAACGTGCTCGACGTGACCTTCTGGCCGTTGCCCGAACAACAGGCCGAGGCCCACGCCAAGCGCCGCGTCGGGCTGGGCTTCCTGGGGCTGGGCAGCGCGCTGGTGATGCTGGGCCTGCGCTATGACACAGAGCCGGCGCGGCAGCTGGCGGCGCGGATCTCGGAGCGCATGCGCGATGATGCCTACCTGGCGTCGACCGAACTGGCGGTGGAGAAGGGTGCCTTCCCCCTGTTCGATGCCAACGCCTACCTGCAGAGCGGGTTTGCCGGCCGGCTGCCTGAACGCTTGCGCGATGCCATTGCGCGCAACGGGCTGCGCAATTCGCACCTGCTGTCGATCGCACCCACCGGCACCATCACGCTGGCCTTTGCCGACAATGCCTCCAACGGCATCGAGCCGGCTTTCTCGTGGACCTACAACCGCAAGAAGCGGATGCCGGACAACAGCTACCGCAGCTTCGAAGTGGCGGACCATGCCTGGCGGCTTTACCGTCACATGGGGGCCGACATGGCCCAGTTGCCGGATGCCTTCGTCACCGCGCTGCAGATGTCGGCGCTGGATCATATGCGGATGCTGGAAGCGGTGCAGCCGTATATCGACACCAGCATCAGCAAGACCGTCAACGTGCCGGAGGATTATCCGTATGAAGCCTTCCGCAACCTGTACCTGGAGGCGTGGAAGGCCGGCCTGAAGGGGCTGGCGACCTATCGTCCCAATTCGGTGCTGGGGGCCGTGCTGTCAGTAGAGGCGCCGGCGGCGGCACCCGCTGCCATGGCCGACGACAATCCGCTGGTGCGCCCCTTCGGCAGCCGGCCGGTGGGCGACCTGGAGGGCGTGACGTCCAAGGTCGAATACCTGACGTACGAGGGCCACAAGACCGTCTACCTGACCGTCAACTTCATGCGCGTCGCCGGCGTTGCCGGCGGCAAGCCGGTGGAGATCGAGCGCCCGGTGGAGTTCTTCATGCCGGCGGGGCAGCGCAGCGAGGGCCAGCAGTGGATTACCTCGACCATGCGGCTGTTGTCGATGGTGGCGCGCTCGGGCGGCTCGGTGGCCAAGGCACTGGCGGACATGCGCAACGTGGTGTGGGACAAGGGCACGGTGCGCTACGGCACGCTGGTGCGCCAGGACGGTACCGAGGTGCCGCGCTTCCATGACTCCGAAGTGGCCGCGCTAAGCTACGCGCTGCAGCGCATCCTGATCAAGCGCGGCTTCCTGGATGCCGACGGCGGCCAGGTGCCGGTAGCCGCGCTGGCGGCCAGGCTGGCCCAGCGCGAGGGCGGGGGGCAGGCGCCGGATGCCGGGGCGGATCTCGCCAGCCCGGTCCGAGCCCCCGGCACCCCCGGTGTCGGCACCGGCAAGCCGTGCCCGGAGTGTGGCGCGCACGCCCTGCACAAGGTCGACGGATGCGCCAAATGCGCCAATTGCGGCTACGTGGGCGAGTGCGGCTGAGCCCCGCCGCGGGCGGGTTGCGGCCACCGGAGCCAGCCCGCGCGGCGCGTGGCGAATAAAGACCGCGAGGTCGGGGCGGCGGCGGCCGGAGGGGGGCCGCATTTTGCTACAATCGCCGCCATGAGTTATCAAGTTCTAGCGCGCAAATGGCGCCCCAGGGATTTCACCACGCTGGTCGGCCAGGAGCACGTGGTCCGCGCGCTCACGCACGCGCTGGAACAGCAGCGGCTGCACCATGCCTACCTGTTCACCGGCACGCGCGGGGTCGGCAAGACCACGCTGTCGCGGATCCTGGCCAAGGCCCTGAACTGCACCGGCCCTGACGGCAACGGCGGCATCACCGCCCAGCCGTGCGGGCAGTGCAAGGCCTGCCAGGAGATCGACAGCGGCCGCTTCGTCGACTACATCGAGATGGACGCCGCGTCCAACCGCGGCGTCGACGAGATGGCGCAGCTGCTGGACAAGGCGGTCTACGCCCCGACCTCCGGGCGCTTCAAGGTCTACATGATCGACGAAGTGCACATGCTCACCAACCACGCCTTCAACGCCATGTTGAAGACGCTGGAAGAGCCGCCCGGGCACGTCAAGTTCATCCTCGCCACCACCGATCCGCAGAAGATCCCGGTCACGGTGCTGTCGCGCTGCCTGCAGTTCAACCTCAAGCAGATGCCGCCGGGGCATATCGTCTCGCACCTGGACCATATCCTGGCGCAGGAAGGCATCGGCCACGACGGCAATGCGCTGCGGCTGCTGGCGCAGGCCGCGCACGGCTCGATGCGCGATGCGCTGTCGCTGACCGACCAGGCCATCGCCTACAGCGCGGGCCAGGTCTCGGAAGACGCGGTGCGCGGCATGCTGGGCGCGATCGACCAGGGCTACCTGGTGCAGCTGCTCGATGCGCTGGCCGCCGAAGACGGCGCCGCCATGCTGGCGATTGCCGATGCCATGGCCGACCGCAGCCTGTCGTTTGCCGGCGCGCTGCAGGACCTGGGCTCGCTGCTGCACAAGGTGGCTCTGGCGCAGGCCGTGCCGGCCTCGGTGCAGGACGAATGGCCCGAAGCCGATGAGGTGCGGCGCCTGGCCGGCGTGTTCGACGCGCAGGAAGTGCAGCTGTTCTACCAGATCGCCAACCTCGGCCGCAGCGAGCTGGCGCTCGCGCCGGACGAGTACGCCGGCTTCACCATGACGCTGCTGCGCATGCTGGCGTTCCGGCCGTCGTCTGAACCCACTACGACGCAAGGGCAGGGCGGTGGTGCCGCGCCTGCGCGCCAGCGTGGTGCCGAAGCCGCGCAAACCGTTGATACCCGCCATGCGACGGCTGTGGCCAATGCCGCCGAACAGGCTGCCAAGGCCGGTGCTGCGGCGGCCCCGGTCCCTGCCCCTATGCCCGCACGGGCGGTCCAGCCCGCGGTAGTGGCCGAACCCGCTGCCGCACCTGCCGCTGTCCCTGCATCCCCTGAAGCTGCGCCGGCACGGCCGGCCGCTGGCGCCGGCAACGGGGCCATGTCGCCCGCCGCCGCCGCGCTGGCGGCCGCCCGCCAGGCTTCCGCTGCCCGTGGTGGCGGCCGCAAGGCGCCGCCGCCGGCCATGGCGCCAGCGCCGGCTGCCGCGCAGCGCCCGCCGGCCCAACCCTTGCGCGCGCCCGGCGCGGCAGCCGTGAGCCGGCCGCCGGCACCGGTTGCGAAGGCGCCCATGCAGTCGCCGGCAGCGCCGGCACGGCCCGCCGCGCCGCCCGCCGCGCGCCAGGCGGAGCCGGAATCCGTGCCGCCCTGGGAGCTGGCGGGTGGCAGCGACGTGCCGCCGTGGGAAGAGCTGCCGCCCGACCTGCCGGCCATCGGCCCCTATGACAGCGATCCTGGCTACCGCGACAACGGTTTCAACGAACCGGCAGCGCGTGCCGCCGGGCCGCGCCGGGCGCCCGCGCGCGAGGCCGAGCCGGCGCGCGAGGCCGCTCCGGTGCAGCCAGCCGCGGCGCCGGCAGAATCCGCCAAGTTCGTCGCTCCGCGCCCGCCAGCAGCGGGCGAGGATGGCACCCCGCCGGCCTTCACCGGCGCATGGCCGGTGCTGGCCGCCGGCCTGCCCTTGAAGGGCCTGGCCCAGCAGCTGGCCTACCAGAGCGAACTGACCCAGGTGGTCGGACGTACCTTCCACCTGCGCATCCCGGTCGCGGCCCTGGGCGAGAACGGCGTGTCCGAGCGGCTGCAGCAGGCGCTGTGCGACCACTTCGGCGAGCCGGTGCGCGTGGTCTGCGAGGTGGGCGGGGTTTCCATCACCGCGGCGGCCGCCGATGCCGAGGCGCGTGCCGAGCGCCAGCGCCAGGCCGAGGCCGTGATCGAGGCCGATCCCTTTGTCCAGGGCCTGCTGCGCGATTTTGGTGGCCAGATCGTGCCGGGCTCGATCCAGCCGCGCGCCGCCTGATCCGCGGCCTGCGTTTGCTTTACCGAATCACTTCACCGAATTTCTTACCGAATCCAGGAGCATTCCATCATGATGAAAGGTCAACTCGCCGGGCTGATGAAGCAAGCCCAGCAGATGCAGGAAAACATGAAGAAGATGCAGGAGCAGCTGGCCCAGATCGAGGTCGAGGGCCAGTCCGGCGCCGGTCTCGTCAAGGTGGTCATGACCTGCAAGAACGACGTCAAGCGCGTCACCATCGACCCCAGCCTGCTGGCCGAGGGCGAAGACAAGGACCTGCTGGAAGACCTGGTCGCCGCGGCCTTCAATGACGCCGTGCGCAAGGCCGAAGTCACCTCGCAGGAAAAAATGGGCTCGATGACCTCGGGCCTGCCGCTGCCCCCGGGCTTCAAGCTGCCGTTCTGAACGCCACTGTGAAGGCATCGTCCCCGACCTCGCTGCAGGCACTGGTCGAAGCGCTGCGGGTGCTGCCCGGCGTCGGGCCCAAGTCCGCCCAGCGCATGGCCTACCACCTGCTGCAGCACGACCGCGAGGGCGCGCGCAAGCTGGGCGATGCACTGCGCGGCGCGGCGGACCATATCCGCCATTGCCAGCGCTGCAATACCTTCACCGAGCAGGAAATCTGCGAGACCTGCCTGGACGACCGCCGCGACGCCTCGGTGCTGTGCGTGGTGGAAACCCCGGCCGACCAGGTCATGATCGAGCAGACCCTGACCTACCGCGGCAAGTACTTCGTGCTGATGGGCCGGCTCTCGCCGCTGGACGGCATCGGCCCGCGCGAGATCCATCTTGACCGGCTGCTCGCGCGCGCCACCGAGCCCGAGCTGGGCGGCCCGGTCGGCGAGGTCATCGTCGCCACCAACTTCACCAGCGAAGGCGAGGCCACCGCGCACTACATCGGCGAAATGCTCAAGGCACGCGGCCTCAAGGTGTCGCGCCTGGCGCGCGGCGTGCCGGTGGGCGGCGAGCTGGAGTACGTCGATGCCGGCACCATCGCGCGTGCGGTGATGGACCGCCGCAACCTCTGAGCACGATCGCGCGGGTCCGGTTGCCCGCGCGCCGGTCACCGCGTTCTTCCGCCTTCTTCAGCTGCCTGCCTCTCCCATGAACCTGGCCCGCTTCGATCTCGTCACGCTTGGCTTGTTCGTCGCCGTGGCCCGGCAGGGCAGCATCTCGGCCGGCGCGCGCCAGTCGCACCTGGCCGTGGCCGCCGCCAGCAAGCGCATCTCCGACCTGGAAACCGCGGTCGGCGCGCCGCTGTTCTTCCGCCATGCCGCCGGCGTGCAGCTGACCGAGGCCGGCCAGGCCTGCTTCCACCATGCGCTGACCATCCTGCAGGACGTCGAACGCATGGCCGGCGTGATGTCGGACTACGCCTCGGGCGTGCGCGGGCAGGTGCGGGTGTGCGCCAACACCTCGGCGATCACGCAGTTCCTGCCTGACGACCTGGCGTCGTTCATGCAGCGTCATCCCACCATCCGCATCGAGCTGGAAGAGCAGAACAGCCGCGATATCGTCGCCGCGCTGGTCGAGAACCGCGCCGACGTCGGCATCTTTGCCGACCGCACCCCCGCGGCCGGGCTGATGACGATCGAGTACCGGCAGGACGAGCTGGTCATCATCACGCCGCCCAACCATCCGCTGGCCGCGCGCGGCCCGGTGCACTATGCCGATACGCTGGAGTTCGACTTCGTCAGCCTGCCGCAGGAAACCTCGCTGGCCGCGCGCCTGCTCGAGGAGAGCAGCCGGCTCGACCGGCCGTTCCGGCTGCGCATCCAGGTGCGCAGCTTCGATGCCATGTGCCGCATGGTGATGGCCGGCCTGGGCGTGGGCGTGCTGCCGCGCATCGCTGCCGAGCCGCACGTCAAGTCGATGGGGCTGTCGCTGGTGTCGCTGCAGGACGCCTGGGCGCGCCGCTCGCTGCTGATCGGGCTGCGCGACCCGGCCGGGCTGACGGTCTCGGCCCGTCTGCTGATCACCCACCTGTGCGGGGACCGGGCGCCGTTCTGACGCGCCCGCGCTGAGGCGCCTTCGCAGCCTTTCGCGTTCCGAGAAAGACCGCTTCTCCGATTGCGGATTCCTGGCGGGCCCCGTGCTGGGGCACACTCCGTTCGAACGCAATGTATGACAAGCCAGTCATTGGGCTTGCCGCACTGCAACAAAATACCGCATCGCACGGAGACACCCATGGCGCAACAGATCCTCGAGGGCATTCGCGTCCTCGAACTCGGACAACTCATCGCCGGCCCCTTTGCCGCCAAGACCCTGGCCGACTTTGGCGCCCACATCATCAAGGTGGAGCCGCCGGGGCAGGGCGACCCGCTGCGCAAATGGCGCATGCTGCATGAAGGCACCTCGGTCTGGTGGGAGGCTCAGTCGCGCAACAAGGAGTCGATCTGCATCGACCTGCGCCAGCCGGAAGGCCAGGCGCTGGTGCGCAAGCTGGCCGCCGAGGCCGACGTGCTGATCGAGAACTTCCGCCCCGGCACCATGGAGAAGTGGGGCCTGGGCTGGGACGTGCTGCATGCCGACAACCCGCGCCTGATCATGCTGCGCGTGTCGGGCTACGGCCAGACCGGCCCGAAGAAGGATGAGCCCGGCTTTGCCGCCGTGGCCGAAGCCATGGCCGGCCTGCGCCACCTGACCGGCGAGCCCGGCCGCGCGCCGGTGCGCGCCGGCCTGTCGCTGGGCGACACCATCGCCGGCCTGCACGGCGCCATGGGCGTGCTGCTGGCGCTGTACCAGCGCGACGCGCGCGGCGGCGAAGGCCAGGTCATCGACGTGGCGCTGTACGAGTCGCTGTTCAACCTGAGCGAAAGCCTGCTGCCGGAATACTCGGCCTTCGGTGCGGTGCGCCAGCCCGCCGGCGGCGCGCTGCCGGGGATCGCGCCGTCCAATGCCTATCCCTGCGCCAGCGGCGAATACGTGCTGGTGGCGGCCAATGGCGACGCCATCTTCAAGCGCATGATGCTGGCCATCGGCCGGCCCGACCTGGCCGACGATCCGTCGCTGGCACAGAACGATGGCCGCGTGAAGCGCGTCGACGAAATCGATGCCGCCATTGCGGACTGGACCCGCACGCAGACGGTGGACTCGGCGCTGGCGGTGCTGCGCGACGCGCAGGTGCCGTCTGGCCGCATCTATACCGTCAAGGACATTGCCGAAG
Source organism: Cupriavidus sp. CPT47-8839-RL05A (assembly GCF_058792255.1). Classification (NCBI taxonomy): domain Bacteria; kingdom Pseudomonadati; phylum Pseudomonadota; class Betaproteobacteria; order Burkholderiales; family Burkholderiaceae; genus Cupriavidus; species Cupriavidus sp. CPT47-8839-RL05A. The sequence goes on from NZ_JBYTEG010000021.1 coordinate 126,956, forward strand.
ACCCGCACTACCGCGCCCGCGGCGTGATCGAGTCGGTGACGTCGGCCGGCGGGCTCACGGTGGAAGTGCCGGGCGTAGTGCCCAAGCTGTCGGCCAGCCCGGGGGAAATCCATGACCGCGCGCCGACGCTGGGCGAGCATACCGATGCAGTGCTGAAGCAGGCAGGCTTCGATGACGCCGCCATCGCCGACCTGCGCGCGCGCAAGGTGATCGCATGAGCGCCGCCGCCAACCTGCGCGGCCCGGCACGCGTCGAGATCAATGAAGTCGCGCCGCGCGACGGCCTGCAGATCGAGCCGGTGGTGGTGCCGACCGACGCCAAGGTCGCCTTCCTCGACGCGCTGTCGGCCTGCGGCTTTGCCCGCATCGAAGCCACCTCTTTCACCTCGGCCCGCGCCATCCCGGCGCTGGCCGACGCCGAGGCGCTGATGCACCGCATGCAGCGCCACCCGGGCGTGCGCTACACCGCGCTGGTGCCCAACCTGCGCGGGCTGGAGCGCGCGCTGTCGTGCCGGCCGGATGAGGTCAACCTGGTGATGTCGGCCAGCGAGACCCACAACCGCGCCAACCTGCGCATGACGCGCGAGCAGTCGCAAGCGCAATTGCTGGCGATGATCGAGGCGGCGCGCGAAGCCGGAGTGCCGGTCAACATTTCGCTGTCGACCGTGTTCGGCTGTCCCTTCGAGGGCGAGGTCGACAGCGCCGCGGTGATGGCACTGGCCACCCGCTTCGCCGAGGCCGGCGCGGACGGCATCACGCTGTGCGACACCACCGGCATGGCCTACCCGAACCAGGTCGCGGCGCTGTGCGAGGCCTTCCAGGCCTCACTGCCCGATACCGGCCTGACCATCCACCTGCACAACACCCGCGGCATGGGCGTGGCCAATGCCCTGGCTGCCTGGCAGACCGGCGTGACGCGCTTCGACGCGGCCGCCGGCGGCCTGGGCGGCTGCCCGTACGCCCCCGGTGCCAGCGGCAACGTCAGCACCGAAGACCTGGTCCACATGTTCGACTGCATGGGCGTCGAGACCGGCGTCGACCTGGGCGCGCTGCTCGACGTGGTGGCCGGCATGCCGGCGCTGGTCGGGCGCGACCTCCACAGCCAGCTGCTGAGCGCCGGCCCGCGCCTGCGCACGCACCAGCCGCCGGCCTGGATGGCGGAGCATTTCGCCGGGCAGGCATAGCCGGCATCCAGACAAGAACAACACATCCAACAGATAACGGAGACCCTCATGAAGCAAGCCCTTCAACGCAAGTCAGCCATGCCCGCACGGCGCAAGGCCGTAGCCGCCACGCTGGCGGCACTCGGTGCGGCATGGTTCGCGCCCGTCGCCCTGGCGCAGGATGGTACCTATCCCGCCCGGCCGGTGACGCTGGTGGTATCGGCCGCGGCTGGTGGCACCACCGACATCGCGGCGCGCATGATTGCGGAACCGCTGTCCAAGGCGCTCGGCCAGCCGGTGGTGGTGGACAACCGTCCCGGCGGCAACGGCAGCATCGCCGCGCAACTGGTGGCGCGGGCCAAGCCGGACGGCTACACGCTGATGCTGCAGTACTCGGGCTTCCACGTGATCACGCCGCTGCTGGTCAAGAACCTGTCGTGGGACCCGGTCAAGGACTTTGCGCCGGTGGCCAACATCCTGTCGGCGCCGCAGGTGCTGGTGGTGCGCCCGAGCCTGCCGGTCAAGTCGCTGAAGGAGCTGGTGGCGTACGCCAAGGCCAATCCGGACAAGCTCAACTACGCCTCGTCGGGCAACGGCTCGCTGCAGCACGTATCGACCGAGCTGCTGAACCAGATGGCCGGCACGAAGATCACGCACGTGCCCTACAAGGGCACCGGCCCGGCCATGACCGACCTGCTGGGCGGCTCGGTGGACCTGACCATCACCACGCCGCCGCCGCTGATGGCCCATATCGCCGCCGGCAAGCTGCGCCCGCTGGTGGTGACCAGCAAGACCCGCCTGCCCAGCCTGAAGGACGTGCCGTCGGCGCCCGAGGCCGGCTACCCCGACCTGGACGTGTCGTCATGGTTTGCGATGTACGCACCGGCCGGCACGCCCAAGCCGGTGATCGACAAGCTGACTGGCGAAATCGACAAGATCATGCGCACCGAAGCCTTCCGCAAGAAGGCCGAGGACCTGGGCGCCGAGGCCAAGTACATGAGCCCGCAGCAGCTGGGGCAGTACCAGAAGGCGGAACTGGCGCGCTGGGGCAAGGTGATCAAGTCCGCCGACATCCACGCGGAATGATGGCGCGGGCTGCGGCAAGGTGATCGAAAGGTAAGGGCGTTATGCTGGCGGGTTTGCTAGGTGTTGATACCGATGCGGTGCATCGCACCGTCCGGTAGCATCGCAATTTGCCGCGCCGCGGCGCGCCCCCTTCGAGCGCATGTCGCCGCAGCGCCAGTCCACACGGGTAGGAGATCTCGCATGTATAACAAGAAATTCTGGAAGCAATTCCTGATCGCGCTGGCGCTGTTCCTGGCCGGCTGGTTCACCTTCGGCCAGGCGCAGGCACAGGGCAAGCCCGAGAAGACCAAGGTCACCATCGCGGTGGGCGGCAAGAACCTGTTCTATTACCTGCCGCTGACCATTGCCGAGCGCCTCGGCTACTTCAAGGAAGAAGGGCTGGACGTCGAGATCGTCGACTTCGCCGGCGGTGCCAAGGCGCTGCAGGCCGTGGTGGGCGGCAGCGCCGACGTGGTCTCGGGCGCCTACGAGCACACCATCAACCTGCAGGCCAAGGGCCAGCGCTACCAGGAATTCGTGCTGCAGGGCCGCGCCCCGCAGATCGTGCTGGTGGTGTCGAACAAGACCATGCCCAACTTCAAGTCGATCGCCGACCTGAAGGGCAAGAAGATCGGCGTGACCGCGCCGGGCTCGTCGACCAACATGATGGCCAACTTCGTGCTGGCCAAGTCCGGGCTGAAGCCTTCGGACGTGTCGTTCATCGGCGTGGGCGCCAGCGCCGGCGCGGTGGCCGCGATGCGCTCGGGCCAGATCGATGCGATGGCCAACCTGGACCCGGTGATCTCGATGCTGACGCAGAAGAACGAAGTGCGCATCGCCTCCGACACCCGCACGCTCAAGGACACCCAGGCCGTGTTCGGCGGCAATATGCCGTCGGGTTGCCTGTATGCGTCGCAGGCGTTTATCCAGCAGAACCCCAACACTACGCAGGCGCTGACCAATGCCATGGTGCGCGCGCTCAAGTGGCTGCAGAAGGCGGGCCCGTCGGACATCGTCAAGACCGTGCCGGAAAGCTACCTGCTGGGTGACCGCGCGCTGTACCTGGCCGCGTGGGAAAAGGTCAAGGAAGCGATCTCGCCGGACGGCACCATGCCGGCCGACGGCCCGCGCACCGCGTTCAATGCGCTGAGCCAGTTCGACGCCGAGCTCAAGGGCAAGCCGGTCAAGCTGGAAGAGACCTACACCAACGCCTTCGTGCAGAAGGCCAACGCCAAGTACAAGTAAGACCCTCGCCGTCGATGCCATCGGCCCGCTGCCCGCAGCGGGCCTTTGCTTTGAAACCTTGACGGCCAATCCATCATCACCCGCCCGCGCCGCGCCCCCCGGCGCCGCCACGGCGGGACCGAGACGGTTCATCATGAGCACTCCCGCACTTTCCCTCGACAAGGTTACCTGCACCTTTGTCTCGCGCGATGACCGCAGCCAGCGCTATACCGCGGTCCAGGACGTCACGCTGTCGATCCAGCCCGGCGAATTCGTCTCCGTGGTCGGCCCCACCGGTTGCGGCAAGTCCACGCTGCTCAACGTCGGCGCCGGCCTGCTGGAACCCTCCAGCGGCGAGATTCGCGTGTTCGGCGAGCCCCTGCGCGGCATCAACCGCCGCGCCGGCTATATGTTCCAGACCGAGGCGCTGATGCCCTGGCGCAGCGCCCTGGACAACGTCGTCGCCGGCCTGGAGTTCCGCGGCGTGGCGCGCGCCGAGGCCGTGCAGCAGGGCGAGGAATGGCTGCGCCGCGTGGGCCTGGGCGGCTTTGGCGACCGCTATCCGCACCAGCTCTCGGGGGGCATGCGCAAGCGTGTCGCGCTGGCGCAGACGCTGGTGCTGGACCCGGACATCATCCTGATGGACGAACCGTTCTCGGCGCTGGATATCCAGACCCGCCAGCTGATGGAGAACGAGGTGCTGGAGCTGTGGGCCGCCAAGCGCAAGGCCGTGCTCTTCATCACCCACGACCTGGACGAGGCCATTGCCATGAGCGACCGTGTCGTGGTGCTGTCGGCCGGCCCCGGCACGCACCCGATCGGCGAGTTCGAGATCGACCTGCCGCGCCCGCGCGACGTGGCCGAGATCCGCAACCATCCGCGTTTTGTCGAACTGCACGCCGCGATCTGGGACGTGCTGCGCGAGGAAGTGCTCAAGGGCTACGCCCAGCAGCGCAAGGTGGCCTGAGCCCTCCAACCTAACAAGACCTGAATCCCGATGGCATTCCGTACTGATTCCAAGGGCATGCTGCGCGTCTGGCAGCTGCTCGTCCTGGTGGTGATCCTCGGCGTGTGGCATATGGCCACGCGCTCGCAGCAGGTTGCCTTTTTCTTCGGCGAACCGCTGATGGTGGCGCAGCGCATCTGGAGCTGGTTTATCGTCGAGCGCGATATCTACCTGCACCTGGGCGTGACGCTGATCGAAACCGTGCTGGCCTTCGGCATCGGCACGGTGGCGGGGCTGGGCGTGGGCCTGTGGCTGGCGCTGAGCCCGATGACCTCGGCCATCCTCGACCCCTACGTCAAGGCCATGAACTCGATGCCGCGCGTGATCCTGGCGCCGATCTTCGCGGTCTGGTTCGGCCTGGGCATCTGGTCGAAGGTGGCGCTGGCGGTGACGCTGGTGTTCTTCATCGTCTTCTTCAACGTCTACCAGGGCGTCAAGGAAGTGAGCCCGGTGGTGCTGGCCAACGCGCGCATGCTGGGCGCCAACCAGAAGCAGCTGCTGCGCCATGTCTACCTGCCCAGCGCCACCAGCTGGGTGTTCTCGTCGCTGCATACCTCGGTGGGCCTGGCCTTCGTGGGCGCGGTGGTGGGCGAATACCTGGGCTCGGCGCGCGGCGTTGGCTACCTGATCCTGCAGGCCGAAGGCACCTTCGACATCAATACCGTGTTTGCCGGCATCGTGGTGCTGACGGCGTTTGCGCTGGTGCTGGACTGGATGGTTGGCATGGGTGAGAAGCGGCTGATGAAGTGGCAGCCGCAGAGCGGGGAGACGGAGAAGCTTTGATGCAAACCTGCCGGCAAGCGCTGCTGGCCGGCGGTTTGCTCCCTCTCCCGCTTGTGAACTGACCCCGTAAAGTTGGAGAGTCAAAGCTAGGTGGAACCGAACTGAGCCCTGTACTGTACGGGGCTCAGTC